>JBAQPK010000241.1:0-11123 GCA_049305715.1 Desulfuromonadaceae bacterium
GGCCGGCGCCGCGGTCGCCATGGATGTAACGAACGGAGAAATATTGGCGTTCGTCAGCAACCCCGGCTTTGATCCTTCCCTTTTCAGCGGTAAATTGCCGGCAGACATCTGGCAAGGGTATCTGGACGACAAACGCCACCCACTTGAAAACAAGGCGCTCAGCGGCCAGTACCCCCCCGGTTCAACCTTCAAGATGATTACCGCTCTGGCGGGACTTCAGGATAACAGGATCAATGGCTCAACATCAGTCAATTGCAACGGAAGTTACGATCTGGGAACGTCCACATTCAAATGCTGGAACAAGAAGGGGCACGGGACCACTGATCTGCGCAAATCTCTGCGGGAATCGTGCGATGTGTTTTATTACCAGCTGGGTGAAAGACTGGGTGTCGATAAAATAGCGGCAGCGGCCCGCACCTTCAAACTGGGGGAGCCTCTCGGTGTTGAGCTGCTGAACGAGCGGAGCGGACTCATCCCGACAGCGGAATGGAAGCAGAAGCGTTTCGGCAAACGGTGGTTTCAGGGCGAAACCCTCTCGGTCTCAATCGGGCAGGGAGCTGTTCTTCTGACCCCGATTCAGCTGGCTTCCATGACCGCAACGATTGCCAATGAAGGCACAATATATCGTCCCCATCTTGTAAAACGAATTGTTGATGCCGACGGAAAAACACTCACCGAAACCAAAACCGAAATCATCGGGAACGCGCCCTACTCCAAGGAATCGTACCGACTGGTCAAACTGGGGATGCTGGCGGTAGTCAACGAATCAGGCGGCACCGGTGCCGCAGCCAGGCTGTATGATGTTAAAGTAGCGGGAAAAACCGGCACTTCTCAGGTAGTAAAACTGCGTGACAGCAAGAAGGACACCCCCTATCAATTCCGTGATCATGCCCTGTTTGTTGCCTTTGCACCTTTTGAAAAACCTGAAATAGCGGTCGCCGTCGTTATTGAACATGGCGAACACGGGGGAGCGGCAGCCGCTCCCATTGCCGCCAGAATTCTGAGGGCGTATTTTGACGGTAAAAAACCGCCCCGCAAGGCAACCACCGGTTCAACGGAAGATGAAGAGGAAGGAAATGATGAAAACGGAGAAGATGCAGTCGTAACAGAGCCCCATGACAATGGAGATACCGCGGATGATTGATCGGCGCCTGTTAACCAACATAGACTGGGTTCTTGCCGGACTGGTCGTGACGGTCTGCTTGCTCGGGATATTGAATATCTACAGTGCAACAACACCATACAAGGTTATCGGAACCGCCTACTACATCAAACAGTTTTACTGGATGCTGCTGGGAATGGCCATATCGCTGATTGTATGTGCCCTTGATTACCACATCCTTGAAGATCTGTCGTACTGGCTATACGGTTTTTTGCTTTTGCTGCTGGTTGCGGTGCTCGTTGTCGGCAAACGTTCAATGGGAGCTACCCGCTGGCTGGATCTCGGTTTTTTCACTATCCAGCCGTCAGAACTCATGAAACTCGTTATTATTGTGACATTCGCCCGGTTCTTTAACAATTTCCAGTCGTCAGGCGGCCTCACCGTCAAAGAGGTGCTCATTCCCTTGGGCCTTCTCGGGCTCCCGGCAGCGCTGATCATGAAGCAGCCGGACCTGGGGACGGCCACGCTGGTCATATTGATCGCCCTGTCCATGATCATGTACGTCGGCCTCCGCTGGTCAACGGTTGTGACATTCGTCTGCGTCACGATTCCAATGGCCTGGATCGGATGGGCGTATCTGCTGCTCCCGTACCAGAAAAACCGTGTCCTCGATTTTTTGAACCCGGAACGCTCGCGACTCGGGAGCGGCTATCATATCATCCAGAGCAAAATTGCCGTCGGTTCCGGGGGCCTCACCGGCAAGGGTTTTGTAAAAGGAACCCAGTCACAGCTCCGCTTTCTCCCCGAACAGCATACCGATTTCGCTTTTTCCGTCTTTGCCGAGGAGTGGGGTTTCATCGGCTGCCTGCTGCTGATCATCCTCTACCTGTCACTGGTGCTGTGGGGGCTCAACATCGCCCGTCGCTGCAACGACCGCTTCGGCGGCCTGCTTGCGGTCGGTGTCACCGCCATGCTCTTCTGGCATATCATCATCAATATGGGGATGGTGATCGGCCTGTTCCCGGTGGTTGGAGTGCCGCTGCCGTTTTTTTCCTACGGCGGGACCTCGATGATCACGTCCATGGTCGGCATCGGTCTGCTGCAGAACATCAGCATGCGCAGGTTCATGTTCTGAGTATTTGAGGATCGGTGGCCTGTACCTTCAACAGTAAAAGGGTTACGCCTTCCAGCGTAACCCTTTTACTGTTTCGGCTTCAAATACTTGAACCATAGCAGCGTGAAGCTGACCGATGCAACCAACCAGAGCACAATCTGGCCGGACGGCGCGATACCGGGCCATAAACCGCTGAGGATACCCACCACCAACGCACCAAGGCCGAACCAGCTGATCGTGAACGATGGTATGATCAATTCGAAACCGATCAGGCAGAATCCGGCAATTATCCAGTACCACCATTCTATCTGCATAATTAACCTCATCAGCGTACATATCTGCTTTGAAATTATATCAGATTTTTCGCATGACTCACTTGCGATAAGAAATACGCGTACGTAAACTTTCAGCAATTTCAGATTGTTGCTGTGATTCACTCCATCTGCCGACTGTCGCCAGCAGCTGGCCGTAATGCATTACGGTTTCATAGTCATACGGCTTGATTTGCAACGCCTTTTCATAGGCTACGAAAGCCTCATCCAGCTTTCCCAGCTCTTCCTGACACCGCGCAATATTATACCATGATATATGCTGAGATAATCTTGTCGGCGCCAGCCTGACGGCCTCTCGATACTGGGAAATGGCGTCGGGGATACGATGTCCGTACACGTACGCGGTCCCGAGATTATAATGAGGCCGTGATTTCCGGGGGGCTTTTGCCACGTTGTCCTCCCAGAAGCTGATGGTGCTCCTCCATACATGGTTTCTTGATACCGTCGCTATGGCAAGAGACACAGTCACCATGACCATACCTGCCGCGGCCATGCGACCAGCCAACACCCCCTCTCCCTCCAACCTCTGTCGTGCAAGCAGCACCAGAGCGGCGACAGCCAGAAAAAATCCGGTTGAAGGGAGATACAGGCGGTATTCGAAGATCATATCGTCGAGCGGGATGATACTCGACGACATCGAAATCGTAATAAAGAACCAGGCGACTCCGAAGGCGAACAAGCGCTCGGCGGGTGCAGACGGGGAGTCTGTCCGGGAACGGAGATAGGCCCACCCGCCCGACAATGCGATGCAAACAAGAAAGAGGGCTGATACCAGCACCGGCGGCGCCATGATGGAGCGGTAGCGCGGATAGTCGTAATCGATATGCAGGTTGACCGGCAGCACCAGCAGCCGCAGATAGGTAATAATCACTCGCAACTGGGTACAGAAATAATCCCATTGGGAAACACCGGTCAGATTTGCCAGGTTGATGGAATCGTCCAGGTGGTTCATGATTCCCCCCGCTGCATCCGCGTTGGAGAGAGTGTTGATGGGAATGATCAGCATTGTGCAGAGCAGGGGCGCCAGGGACTTCATGCGTGTGCCAAAACTCCCCCGCAGGAACAGGAGCTCGCAGACAATTGCGACCGCCGGCAGGGTGAAGAGGATCTCCTTGGTATACATCCCCAGAATGGCTGTCGATACCGAACCGGCAAGAAAGATCATCCGAAGTTTTCCACCCTCCGTCATCCGGGACTTCAGGTAAAGCAGGAGCGAAAGCAGATACAAAAGCGCCGCCAGGGAAGTGAAGCGCTGGGTGATGTAGGTGACGGCCGATGCCTGGACCGGATGGCAGACAAACAGCAGCGCAACTGTCAGCGGCAGGGTACGGTGATACGTTCTGCCGGCGACATGGGTCAAGAAGAAGGGAGTCATGAGGATCGAAACCATGAGCAGGTACACAAGGACGGCCGTCGCCAGGTGTATCAGCAGGTTCACGGCGTGGTATCCCGCCACATCGAAGCCGTGAATCCGGTAGTTCAGTGCAAAGGTAAGATACGTAACGGAACGGAGCTGCATGCTGTTAATAATGTCCGGATCCATGCCGGCATAACGCTGCCGGTCGGGAACCGAGCTGTCAAAATAGGCTCCAAGTGCGCTGTTTTGGGCAATACAGGGTATATCATCAAACAGAAAAGGGACCCGGAAGGTATTGGCATAGATGGCAAGTCCAAGGGCGATGATCAGCAGAATGTGCATGAGCGCTGTGCCGCCTGCAATGCGCCGGAGAAGAGTGGTGCAGAAAATCTGAATCGCGGCGAAGGCAGATGGAACGTTCATCTCATGCCCTTCCTTTCAGATACCACGTCAGATACGATCCCCCCGCGGAAACCCAGTAGGCAGCATCGCGCCATGACCTGACCGCAATGAGCTGACGAGTTATATATCCGGGATTCAGATAGAACTCCCTGGTCATTTTTCGTTGATGGGACAGGAGATCACCGGAGGAAAAATGGGCCGTGCGCCATTTTGGTGCCCTCCCGAACAGGACAAAGTCCTCCCACGTTGCATTCGTTTCGATCATTCCTCGCGACCGCATCGCATCGTAGACCGGTGTGCCGGGAAATGGGACGATAATGGCGATAGAGACAAAGTCCCAGGGGAGATCCCTGATCAGGCGGCGAGTCTGTTCCAGATCTTCTGCTGTTTCATCCGGATCTACGCCGATGATGAAATTCCCTTCGATCTGCGGAATACCTGCATTGCGTGCCATCCAGAAGGCCTCATGCACCCGCTCGACGGTAATCCCCTTGCCGATGCGGTCCAGAATCTGCTGACTGCCGGACTCGACTCCGAAGGCGACCTTCCGGCAGCCGGTAATCCGCATATGACGGAGCAGTTCCGGGGTGACCGAGGTCACCCGCGTGTCGCAATTCCAGGAATCAATGCCGTGACGTGCCAGGACATCACATATTGCCGCGCCCCGCACGGCGTCGAGAGTGAAGGTGTCATCGGCGATCAGGACATGGTTGAATTGCATTTTCTGTACAAAATCGCGCACCTCCGCCTCGACCGACTCCACGCTCCGGAAACGGACCCGTTTTCCAAAGGTCGCCTGGATCGCACAGAATGAGCAGGAAATCGGGCAGCCGCGCGAGGTGAACAGTTCCGTGGAGCGAAGCGTGTTCGAGAAACCGCGACTGGAATGGCCGGCCTGCCGGTCATAGGGTATCAGATCACGGGCGGGGAACGGGAGGGAGTCCAGATCGGCAATCAATGCACGTGGCGATGCGGCTTCTACCCCGCTGCCGGAGCGGTACGCAAGACCGTCAACGCCCTCGACTTCGGCGCTGTTCTCAACCCTGCCGCATAGTTCCGCCAAGGTCTGTTCTCCTTCTCCGAACACCAGATAATCGAACGAAGGGAACTCTTCAAGGGTCGGAATGATCAGGCCGCTGGCATGGGACCCCCCGACGACGGTGGCAATGCCCGGATCGAATTTCTTTACGGCTTCACAGATTTTGGCGCCGTTGACAATGGTCGGCGTGCAACAGGAAACCCCTACCAACCGGGGTTGGAGCTGTTGCAACAGATTCCGCAAGGTTTCCTCGCTGTATGCATCGACCTCAAAGTCGGCCAGATACACAGTGAAACCCTCCCGGCGCAGATAAGCCGCCAGATATGCCAGGTTCATCGGCCTGGTATGGCTGAGTAGCGCCGATCCCTGCAACGGATCGGGAGGGCGTATGAGCAGGATGTTCATGGCGTTTTCCTGCCGGTGGTTTCAACCGGCCGGCGGGCCACGGCAAACACCGAAGTCCCGAACGGCAGTCTGGCTCCGCGGGCAATCAGCGCGTTCTCCCCCCGGCAGGCGCTCAGCATGATCCGGTTCAGCAGCGGATGCGGCACTTCAACATCGGAAGCCACCTGTTCCGGCTTCGAGGTATCGGTGATGATCCGGCACAATGCGCGATACGCTGCAACAGCAGGAAAGGGAAGACAGGGGCGGTATGACAGCTGTTCCACCTGAAATCCGGCCAAACTGAGCAGCTGCAGTACTTCGGAACGGCGGTAGCGGCGGCGGGTATGCACGGCGATGTCATGGGTGCTGCGCAACGACTCGAATGCGACCAGGTTGAGGATCAGGCAGCCGCCCGGCTTGAGTGCAGCCTTGAAACGATCGAGAATCGCCAGTTCGTCCTGCACCGCCAGGTGATACAGCACATCGATGGAGGTAATAAGATCGTAACGGTCCCTGCCCAGATCGGCATGGTTCAGGTCGGCGGAGAAGGTGTTTTCAAGACCGCGGTGTGAACAGAAGTGAAGCGCCAGAGGAGATTGGTCACAGCCGGCAACAGTACCGAAAGGAGCCATCAGTTCCATCAGGCGCCCGGTACCGCATCCGGCATCCAGAATGGCAAGCCGGCCCCGTTTTTCGGCTTCATGGCAGACATGGTGGAGGATCAGTTCGTGCAGCGATACATACCACCAGTGCTGCCCCTCCGCCCAGTACATCCGTTCGTATTCGATATCATTCATCAGCCGAAAAACCGTACAACGGCATCGATAACGGTTTGTGCATCGGTTTCGGGCAGTTCTGAATACATCGGCAGCGAAAGGATCTCCCCCGCGAGTTTTTCGGTCACCGGCAAGTCTCCCTCACGGTAGCCGAGAAAACGATAGCCTCGCATGAGGTGGATCGGATACGGGTAATTGATCCGTGTTTCAATGCCCTGTTCCGCCAGACAGCGCTGGAGAGCATCTCTTGATCCGGTGCGGATGGTATACAGGTAGTATTGATGGCTGCGACCCTCGCGATGAGCCGGAAGTCCCAGGTCACCGGCTCCGGCAAGCCCCTGATCGTACATTCGTGCGATGGCCTGACGATGCGCGACAGCGGCATCAACCTTCGGGAGGCGCTGAAGCAGCAGCGCCGCCTGCACCTCGTCCAGACGCGAATTATACCCCTCCTCTTCGGCGTAATAAGCGCCTTCCATTCCGTAAAAACGAAGTCTCTGCAACCGTTTGAAGATTTCGGAACGGGAGGTGACCGCCATCCCGCCATCCCCGAACGCCCCGAGGATCTTGGTGGGATAGAAGGAAAAGGCGCCGATGTCGCCCATGCTCCCGGCCCCCCTCCCCTGATAGGTCGCTCCGCAGGCCTGGGCGCAATCCTCGACGATCGCAATTCCATGGGCGCGGGCCATCTCCAGCAACGGCGCCATATCAACGCACTGGCCGCAGAGGTGTACCGGCACGATGCAGCGGGTGCGCTCCGTAATCCGCGCTTTGACAAGTGCCGTATCCATCAGATAGGTATCAGCCTCGACATCCACAAGAACCGGGGTTGCGCCGGTCGCACGGATCGCTGCAACAGTCGGAACCGCGGTGTTGGAAACCGTGATGACCTCGTCGCCGGAGCCGATATCCAGAGACTTGAGCGCAAGAAAGATCGCGTCTGTCGCCGAGTTGACACCGACTCCGAATTTAGCGCCGCAGTACGCCGGGAAACGCTCTTCAAAATCGGCAACCTGACTGCCAAGAATCAGGCGGCCCGACGAGAATACGCCATCAACGGCAGCAAGGTACGAGTCCCGGAACTGATGATAATCCTGGAGATAATCCCAGTATTTAACCGGCGTTGAGTCGCCTCTCCTGTCAGGCTTTATGCTATCCGGCATGACGGCACCCCCTCTCCATTGCATCGGCCAGACGCGCCAACCTCAGCGAACGTGCGTGTTGCTCCCGGAAATCTCCGCAACGTCTGATCAATCCGGCAACATGGTTGATGGTAAGTAAAAAATGATCGGCGGGTGGTACGATAAAGGATGCGTCATCCCCTCCCCGGACTACACGCACTTTATTGGCCAGATCGGCGGGCGTGGTATAGGCGCGGTCAACCCTGATCCTCCCGAGTTCTCCGATAATCTCGTAGTACGATTCATACTGCTGGCCGAAAGCGATGGAAAAACTGAACGCCTCATCCGCGGAGGTTGCGGCGACACCGTGCATCGCTATATTCAGTCGCTCTCTGTCGATCGATATGCCGCGGAACCGGTATAAATCTCCCTGCAGAAAATAGGATGCCGCGCTTAATGGATAACGATTCAGGTCGTGAAACGCCCCGCCACCCATCGCCGGATCAAGCCTGAAATTGCCGGCAGGCGGGGCGGGAAATCCAAAGGCGGTCCTGAAACTGGTGATACGGCCGATATGCCCCTGCTCTATGCACCGTTTCACCGCCGCATGCTGCGGATGTTGAAGGTACATCAGGTTCTCGTAGAGCAGTACTCCCCCCTTCCCGGCTGCAGAGAGCATTTTCTCCGCCGCACCGAGGGATGTGGCAAGCGGCTTTTCACAGATGACGTGTTTCCCGGCTTCAAGGGCTCGAACGGCCCACTCTTCGTGAAGATGGTTTGGCGTTGAAATGTAGATCAGATCAACTGCCGGGCCGGCGACAAGTTCATCGTAATCGACAACAGCGTAGTTTTCACCCGGAACGAAGTCGGCGCACGTGCTTCTGTCACGACCGGCAACCGCTGCCAGAACAGCGTGGTCACTGGCCAGCAGGGCAGGAACAAACCGGCGCCTGGCGATGTCGGAGCAGCCGAGGATTCCTATGCGGAGTTGGTGTCGTGACGGAGTTATCATCGGCATGGCCTACAACAGGCAGGCAAGAATACTGCGGGCACACGAATTGACCTTTTCACCCAGGTGGAGCAGAAATGAAATGTGGCGCACCGGAAGCCAGTAGAAGTTGTCCGGCAGATCAAGATTCATGCCGTCCGGAAGCATCAGTATCCGGTGCAGATGGCACTCACGGTAAAACCGTGCCCCCTCCTCCGCCTGGCGCCCTTCATAGACAACGGAAAAATGTTTTGGATCGGAAAACTCCCTGAACAGGAACGGTTTGACAAGTTTTTTGCTGCTTGCATAATTACCCGGCGTGAACTGGACCGTCGGGCCGATCTGCACGATATCCTTGTTTCCCAGTTCCGCCTTTGTCTGCATCAGGATCTCTCTGCCGCAGGAGCCGTTTCTGACCAGCAGCCCGATAATTCCGGGAGTCGGGTTTTCAATGATCGGCTGGCACCACGACCCGACTTCCCTGGTGTCGCTGCTGATGCGCAGCCCCACGATCCGGAAGAAGCGTCCCTCTATATGGGAGAAAAATCCCTTGTCGTCAAAATGCCATTCATTCAGCTCTTTGAGCCCCTTCCGCTGCACGATAATATGGTTGACCGATTTGCGGTTATCGAGCCATTGCAGGCTTGATGCGATATGGGTGCGTTCTCCGTCAGGGGTCGGCAGCCACATGACGGCATGACGGACGGCCTCTGCGTCGAAGATCTCCCTGCCGAGAATTGCGGTGCTTTTTTCCGGAGTCGCCAGGCCAGAACCTGCAAAAACAAGGCTTGAAAGTATGCTGCGGGCACATGCGTTGATCAGGTTGTCACGGTGCATCAACTCCGCGACCTGCCTCAGGGTGAGCCAGATAAAGCCCTCCGGAAGGGTAACCGGGAAATCGTCGGCAGCCGATATGATCATATTGCGATTCGATTTACGCAGGAATCTGCCGCCGTCCTCGGTCTGCAGGCGTGAAAACAGGCAGCAAGCGGGATCCGGATTGATGAACAGATCAAGAAAAGGAGGGGAAGATCCGCCATGGGCCTTGGTATAGTTGCTGTATGTTGCCTGAATCGTCGGCGAAAGCTGCACCGCACCGATATTTCCCGGTTCTTCCTTGGCCTGAAGGCAGACATGCAGTATACCGTCAATCCGATGGACCAGAATACCGAGAATGCCGGTCTCGGGCTGTTCTATGATCGGCTGGTCCCACTCCAGCTCGGCATGGTCCAGCCGGTGCCGGGCATGAATACCGATAATACTGAAGAAGCGACCGGTTCCATGGGTTATGTTGCCGCTCTTCTTGTCACAGTTCCATCTATCAACCCGTCCAAGCGGAACCATGGAAGTACCCAGATGTGATGTATTGCGGGCCTGATCAATCCATTCATCGACAAAGGCATCGCTGTGAAGAGACAGCGTGGTGGTACGGGAAACAAAGGCATCGAATTCAACCTCCGGACGGACGGCAATACATGGAAGACGCTCAACCCTTCGGGTGTAAGGGGTCAGGCATGCGCTGCGCAACTCTTCAAACGAATGGGAGGGGTGCAGCGTCATAGCGAGGCCTTTCTGCCAGGCGATCCTGAACGAAGGTCATGGTGCATCGAAACCACCTCACGTACCACAAACTGCGGATCGCGATTGATATGCAGATAAATCCTGCCGACGTACTCTCCGACGATGCTGATGGCGAGGAGGTTGAAACCGCGAAAGAACATGCTGACCGCTGTCAACCACTCGATATCGCTCAAGTCTTCCGTAAAGGGAATCATCTCACGATAAAATGTGTTTGAAAGGTGGGAAACACCGATAACCGTCAAAACAAATCCGATAATTCCGAGAATCCTGAGGGGAATCAGCGAATAACTGGCGATCATGTTGCCCCAGAGCGAGGCCAGTTTCTTCAGGGTATAGCCGGAGTTTCCGCTTGCCCGCAGGTCATGCCTGGCGGCAATCGTGCCGAAGTTGGAGGTCGAGCGGAGGATGACGGCATCAAGATACGGGCTGGAGCCTTCGTATTTTATGATTTCTTTTACCAGAAACCGGTTCATGGCCTTGAAGCTGGAGAGATACAACCCGGCAGGTTTATTCAGAATAAGGTGCGCCATGGTACTGTTCAGCCAGCTTGCGAAATTCCTGAACAGACTGTCCTGCTTTTTGCCATAGCGGCAATAGACGACATCGTACCCTTTCCGGCACTCTTCGACCAGTTTCGGCACCTCTTCGGGCGGGTTCTGAAAATCATCATCCATCGTAACGACATAGTCACCCCTGGCATGGTTAAGGCCGGCCATGACGGCATTGTGCTCGCCGAAATTGCGGGACAGCTTTATGTAGACGATGGTTTCGCTGAATTCTGCCTGAATCTCCCGGCAGATCGCATCGCTCCCATCCTGGCTGTAATCATTCACCAGAATTATTTCCAGATGGTAGTCGTCAGCCAGCAGGGAAATCAGCGCGCGGGAGAGTTTGCCGATTGTTTCTTCTGAGTTATAAACCGGGATT
>JBAQPK010000242.1:0-1598 GCA_049305715.1 Desulfuromonadaceae bacterium
ATATACCCGTGCAATCCTGCGCGACCAGGTTCTGTGGCAGGCGGCCTTGATCGGCTCTTCGGCCGCGGCCGATTTCGGCATTTCCCGGTTTGCCCTGATGAAAGCGGGCAAAGCCGTCAGCCCGGATATCTTAAAAAGCGCCATGCTGATCGGCGCGCTGACGGAAGGTCAACTTGCCTTTGACTGGCTGGAGAAGCGGTACCGCGAATCCGACAGTGAGCAGGAGCGGGTGAACGTTCTGATCGCCCTGGGGGGTTTTACGGATCAGGCGGTCATTGCTAAAGCCCTGGACTATGTCATTCATCAGGTGCCGGCCCGGAACCAGTTTATTCCAATTGCCGCCATGTCGACCAACCCGTCAGCGATTCCCCTGCTGTGGGACTGGTACACGGCCAATCTGTCGAAAATCGAAACCTTTCATCCGCTCCTGCATGAAAGACTCATTACCGCGATCGTTCCCTCGGCCGGGCTTTTCCGGCCGGATGAAATCCGGAGCTTTTTCACCGATTATCTCGGACAGTCCGAAAAAGCCAAAGATGCGATCAAACTGGCCCTTGAAAAACTGGAAATCAATCTGAGGCTCCGTTCTTTTTGGGTGAGAACAGTGTAACGCTTAAGCTTATGGTTTTGTATGAAATTTTGCTATCATGAACATGTAATAAGAGGGAGATGTTGAAAATGAAAAAGGTGACGCTTCTTCTGATAATGATTTTTTCGGCGGCTATGGCGCTCGGTGGGTGCGGCTACAATGCCATGCAGCAGCAGGAAGAAAAAGTCTTCAAGGCATGGGGAGATGTCGAGGCGACCCTTCAGCGGCGTTCGGACCTGATCCCCAACCTTGTGGAGACCGTCAAGGGCTACGCCTCTCACGAGCGCGAAACCCTCGAAGCGGTGATCAATGCCCGCTCCAAAGCCACTTCTGTCAGGTTGTCCGCAGACGATCTGAGTGATTCGGCTGCGGTGCAGCGCGTTCAGCAGTCCCAGGGAGAACTGTCGTCAGCGCTTTCCCGCCTGCTCGTAGTGGTTGAGCAGTACCCGGATCTCAAAGCCAATGAAAACTTCAAAGACTTGCAGAATCAGCTTGAAGGTACGGAGAACCGGATCAATGTGGCCCGTCAGCGATATAACGAGGCCGCCGAGACCTTTAACAGCTCGATCCGCAGCTTTCCCAACAGCCTCACCAACAGCATGCTGCTGCATCTGAAGCGCAAGGAATACATCAAGGCCGATGAGGCTGCCAAGACCGCACCCAAGGTGAAATTCTAGGACTCAGTGCAGGCCATGCTCCCAAAACCGACGACACATCGATACAGATGCATTGCAGCCGCGGTGGCGCTGACGCTGGTGGTGCTGATGAATCAGGCGGCTTTCGCCCTGGAGGTTCCACCGCTCCGGGCGCATGTCAACGATCTTGCCGGGATGCTTTCGCAGGGGGTAGCGCGCCAGCTCGAGCTTCTGTTGAAGGACTTCGAACAAAAGGACTCGACGCAGATCGTCGTGCTTACCGTATCGTCCCTCGAAGGAGCAGTGCTGGAGGAGTTTTCAATGCGGGTGGCCGAAACGTGGCGGGTCGGGCACAAGGGGCTCGACAACGGGGC
>JBAQPK010000243.1:0-2928 GCA_049305715.1 Desulfuromonadaceae bacterium
GCGTGGTCTTAGGCTCCAGAATCTCGTTGTGGCGGACCGTGTCGTAAAACTCTCCGAACGACTTCTGCTGTTTTTCCGGTAACATGATGCCCTCCCTTAGTGGATTGAAGTTATCTGAAACTGTTCAGCACTATCGAAGTGCAAACACTTCCCCCTCACCTAACCCTCTCCCTTATGGAGAGGGGATTGTTTTTTCAGGAACAGCAGCTCCCGCCGGGGGCCTTGAGATTCCGTTCCCGCAGCCACTCGTTGATCATTCCCGAAGCGCAGCCGACTCCGGCATCGACGTAAATCGCCTTGACCGGGCAGTTCAGGGCGCAGGCGCCGCACTCCATGCAGGCATCGAGATCACGGATAACAGCTTTTTTTTCGACCAGCTCGAATACCTGGTGCGGGCAAACCTCCGGGCACCTGCCGCAGCCGATGCAGACCGGCTGATCCAGTTTCAGCGTCGCGACGTTTTTCAGATAGCGAAAGCCTTTCATATATTCACCTTCATCTTTAGAGGAACCTTCCCGCCAGCAATAAAAGCACACTCACCGCAAGTGCGCCCCCCATCGCCGGCAGGGCGATGCGCATCTCCTTCTTGACCCCCGAACGGGAGGTATAGGTGGAACAGCCAGTGAAATTGAGGGTGTAGAAGGCGCTGACCGCCGGCAGAGCCAGGAATACGGCGGCGGTAACGGCACCATTCCAGCCGGCGCCGCCGGCCATGGCGTAAAACAGCCCGCTCCAGAGCAGACCGGCGAAGGCTCCCTTGACGGCGAAGCTGCGCCCCGGCAGCCAGGGAAGCAGAAGCGGCCCAAGCACGATCCCGGTCAGGCAGGCGCCCAGATAGGCGAGGAAAGCTGTAAATCCCGCAACGCGGCCGGCCAGCAGGGCCACCACCAGCAGCGCCACCGCTCCGATGATCGCGACCGGTTTCAGCCCCATCACCAGTTCCACCGGAACCAGCACAAGACGCTCGTAAAGGGTGAAGGTCAGCTGGCGCATTTTCGGCGTCGAAACCATGCCGTTATCAAGGTACTCCGGCAGATCGTCGGCCCGGATGGCGGCATAGCTCACCTTGAAACCGGTGCGCCGAGCCACCTCGTGGGCGGCGACGCCCGGAGCGCCCAGGATCGGCAGAATAAGTTGGCGATGGCTGACTACTTTGTCCAGACCGGTCGCCTTGACCCGCCGCACCAGCTCGCCGGTGCCGAAGCTCCCCTTCCCCGCCGCGCACCAGACGTTGATGCCGAAAGTTTCCAGCACCAGCAGCCAGCAGTTGCGCCCCGCCAACGTTTGACGAACGATGTCGTAGCTCATCTTGTAGTTGGCCGTCACCAGCACCGGGTCCGTTGCAGTCGGGCGGCCGATCGCGTACAGGCCGGGGGGAACGATAAACTCCATCCGCCCGATCCCCCAGCGCGCCTTGCAGGCCCCGAGGTGGTCGCCGAAAACCAGATCCGATACGATGCGCGGCACACGTCCGCCCGGAGTATCCAGCCACTCGATGAAGCCGGGAACCTTATCGGTGATGATTCCGCCGGAGATCGAGGTGGCCGGTCCGCAGCAGGGGGGCTTGGCACTGCCGGCGTCCGTTTCACCGGGGCAGCATGAACCGCCCGGAGTGCACTCCGCATCTGCGCTCTTGCGCATGCTCTTGATTTTGAACGGGCCGACTGGCCCTTTTTTTACTTGCAACATGCAACTGCTCCTTCCTGGTTTGCCGTATCCTGCGCCGTACCAATGAGCGATTCGTTCAACAGCTCCAGGGATCTGATTACGGTTTCGCGCTCGAAGCCGCTCATACGACCGAACACCCTCTCAAGCCGTGCCGCCATATAGCCGTCGATTTTTCCCAGCACCTGTTGACCATCGCCGGTCAGGCCGAGCAGGCTGACCCGCCGGTCACCGGGGGACACGCGGCGGCAGACGAGCCCTTTGGCTTCGAGGTTCTTGACCTGGCGACTGAAGGTGGTTATGTCCATGCCCAGCTCCTCCGCCACCTCCTGCATGGCTGGACTGCCCGCTCTCCTGATTTCCGACAGGATGTGACTTTGGGCCATGGAGATATCCTCTCCGCAACACTGGTCGCAACAGGATGCGTTCAACAGACCGAAACGGCGGGTGAAAAGCTGTATTTGTTCCCGGACTGATTCCATCGAACATTCTCCTTTTTGCAAAGCTATCTCTTTTATTTGCATTTTGCAACTATTTTTTCGATTTGAGCATGTTTTAGTCGAAGCGATAATGGGCAACCATGATTTACCCTGATTGACCTTGACAGAATCTTGAGAAACGGTACAAACTGTTTATTTTATCGAGCCTTTTCAAGCAGGAATAAACCATGAAGCGGCCGGGTTTTACACCCGCACCAACCAAAAACATCCGGGCATCTTTCGAGAATTATGACACGAACACGTTCAAATCTTATATTGATCGGCATGCCGGGCGCGGGCAAAAGCACCGTCGGCATCATTCTCGCGAAGCTGACATCACGTCACTTCGTGGATACGGACGTACTCATTCAAACCACGCAGGAACGGACACTGCAGGATATTGTTGATACGGACGGTTATGCATCCCTCCGGAATATTGAGGAGAAGGTTCTGCGTGGGCTCACCGTCAAAAACTGCGTCATCGCCACGGGGGGCAGCGCGGTTTACAGTGACAGCGCCATGGCTCACCTCAAGGCTGACGGCCTTGCCGTCTTTCTCGATGTGGATCTGCCCACACTGGAATCAAGGATTCGTAACTACAGCACGAGAGGCCTCGCGAAAAGACCGGATCAGGACCTGGCCGACCTGTTTCGCGAACGCTTCACCCTCTACACGAAGTACGCGGACATCACGATCAAACACGCCGGCCTGAGCCAGGAAGAGGTCTGCGCCAGAATCATGGATCAAGTGAAAGACTTAAGATAACCGGGGCTCGGCGACTATG
>JBAQPK010000244.1:0-8601 GCA_049305715.1 Desulfuromonadaceae bacterium
CGACCGGCGACGGGATACTGTCCGCCCTGCAGCTTCTGGCGGTTATGCGCCGGGAGGAAAAGACGCTCTCCGAACTGGCCGAAATCATGATTCCGCTGCCGCAGGTGCTCTGCAATACGCGGGTCCGGGAGAAGGTCGACATCTATTCCCTTGATGATGTCGCTGCCAGGATCAGGAGTGTCGAAGGAAAGCTTGGTGACCAGGGTAGGGTGCTGATCCGCTATTCCGGCACCGAACCGCTCTTGAGGGTCATGATCGAAGGGCAGGACAAGTACGAAATCACCTCGTGGGCCAATGAGATTTGTGATCTGGTGAAGAAACATATCGGAGAGAAATAATGGCAAAACTGGGACTAAACGTTGATCATATCGCCACCGTCCGCCAGGCGCGCGGCGGAGTCGAGCCGGATCCGGTGACGGCGGCCGCAATTGGTGAAATGGCCGGAGCCGAAGGAATAACCATCCACCTGCGTGAGGACCGACGCCACATTCAGGATCGGGATCTGGAGATACTGCGGCGCACCGTGAAGAGCAAACTCAATCTTGAGATGGCCGCCACCCAGGAAATGGTACGCATCGCCCTGCGCATCAAGCCCGAGCAGGTGACGCTGGTGCCGGAAAAGCGGCAGGAGCTGACGACAGAGGGGGGGCTCGACGTTTTTGTCAATCTCAAGCTGATTACCGATACGGTCAAGCGGCTGAAAGATGGCGGCATTACCGTCAGCCTTTTTATTGACCCGAACCAGGAGCAGATCAAGGCGGCCAAGAAATCAGGTACCGATTATATCGAAATCCACACCGGTGCCTATGCAGATGCACTCACGTGGGGGGAGCGGCAGCATGAACTGGAGCATATCGATACGGCCGTCAAACTGGCCCGCAAGGTCGGTTTGGGGGTCAATGCCGGTCACGGGCTCAATTATGTAAATATCAAGGCGGTTGCCGCACTCGGCGGTATCGAGGAATACAACATTGGCCACTCGATCATTGCCCGCGCCATGCTGGTCGGACTGGATCGGGCCGTGCGCGACATGGTTGAGCTGCTCAAATACGCATGATCTACGGAATCGGGGTTGATATCGTTGCAACAGACCGTTTCCAGCGTTTTATCGATGCCGGCAATTCAGCGGTTATGGAACGGCTCTTTACACAGGGAGAGCGTTCACTCTGCGGGGGCAGAAAAGATGCCGCATCATGTCTGGCGGCACGGTTCGCCGCGAAGGAAGCTTTTCTGAAGGCGCTCGGAACCGGCCTGCGGGATGGTATTTCATGGCTGGATCTGGAAGTGACGAACAATTCTCTTGGAAAACCGGAGCTGACCCTTTTCGGAAAAGCCGCGGAGCTGTCCAGGCGTAACGGGCTGACCAGCGTACACCTCTCCCTGTCGCACGATGGCGGCAATGCCGTAGCGATGGTGGTATTGGAGGCATCATGAAAGTGATTACCGCACATGCCATGCAGGAGCTCGACAGACGGGCAACCAGCGAGTACGGCATTCCCGGAGCCCAGCTGATGGAGCGCGCCGGCCGCTGCTGTGCCGAAGAGATCATCGCCGGGTTTGGCCAGAACGGCAGCGCGGTGGTTATGGCCGGCAAGGGGAATAACGGGGGAGACGGGTATGTCATCGCCCGTCTGCTGGGTCAGAAAGGGTGGAGCGTCAAAGTCATCATCCTGGCTGATCGCCTTCAGATAACCGGCGATGCGGCGGCCAACCTGGGGAAACTTCCCGATTCGGTTGTCAGTTTCTGCCCCCGTGAAGGTCAGTTATCCGCCCTGCACCGGGAAGAGATCTTTCAGGCCGACGTGATAGTAGACGCCCTGCTCGGCACCGGACTCTGCAGCACTGTCAGCGGCGTTTACCTCGAAGCGGTTAACCTGATGAATGCATCCAGCCGCCCGGTTGTTGCCGTTGACATCCCCTCCGGCATCGACGGCACTACCGGGCGTGTGCTTGGAAACGCCGTCCGGGCATATCTGACCGTCACCTTCGCGTGTGCCAAGCTGGGACACGTACTGCACCCGGGGGCCGAACATGGCGGGCGGCTGGTAGTGGCCGATATCGGGATTCCGAGGCAGTTGATGGAGGCCGCTTCCGGATACGATTTTCTGAATGAGGATACGATGCGCCCCATGCTGCGACGAAGAGATCGCCAGGCACATAAGGGGCAGTTTGGTCATTGCCTTGTTATCGCCGGATCCACCGGTAAAACCGGAGCAGCTGCGCTGGCGGCAAACAGTGCCGTGAGGGCTGGTTCCGGCTTGGTAACCCTGGCGGCGGCGGAAAGCATCCATTCCATCCTCGAGATAAAGACAACGGAAGTGATGACGGCTCCTCTCCCTGATTCAGGAGACGGCTTCCTGACAAACAGCGCCTTTCCGGCAATTGAAAAGCTGCTGGCCGGCAAGGATGCCGTTGCGATCGGCCCCGGTCTTGACCGTCATCCCGGAACGTACGCCCTTGTCCGGAACCTGGTGGAGAGTGTGGCATTGCCGCTGGTGATCGATGCGGACGGCCTGAATGCTCTGGCGGAGGACATGGCCGTTTTAGAACGGAAAAAATCGCGGCAGGTCATCCTCACGCCGCATCCGGGAGAAATGTCGCGGCTGACCGGGAGTTCGATTCCGGATGTGGAGGCGGTACGAATTTCAGCCGCCCAGGATTTTGCCCGCTCCTACGGTGTTTTTCTGGTGCTCAAGGGAGCACGCACGATTATTGCCTCACCCGACGGAACAGCGGCCATCAATGGCAGCGGCAATCCCGGCATGGCTTCCGGCGGCATGGGCGATGTGCTGACCGGCATCATCGTCTCCCTGCTGGGTCAGGGGTATGCCGCATGGGACGCCTGTCGTCTGGGGGTGTTTATTCACGGTTTTGCCGCAGATATGGTGGCGGAAAAGAAGGGCGAAATCGGCATAAATGCTTCCGATGTCCTTGAAAAACTGCCGTACGCGTATAACAAGCTGTTAAATAAACAGACTGCTGCCGGGCCTGAAAACGTTCGGTAAGTTCTGATAAAAGGAGAATACCCATGCTGACCGTAGCCGATATTATGACCAGTAACGTAGTAACAATAAAAGGGTCCACAACCGTACGCGAAATGGCTTCAATTTTTGACACCAAGCGCTTTGGTTCGCTGCCGATAGTCGACGAGGCCGGAAATCTGACCGGAATCGTGTCCGCATCCGATCTGGTCGAACAGGATCGTCCCCTGCATATCCCGACGGTTATCTCTCTTTTTGACTGGATCATTCCGCTGGGGGGGGAAGGCTCCCTGCAACGGGATCTGGACAAGATTACCGCACAAACCGCCGCGGAGCTGGCATCAACCGATATCGTCACCGTTAAGCCTTCCGATACGGTCAGCACCGCGGCCGAAATCATGAGCAGCAAAAAACTGCACGCACTTCCCGTTGTTGAAGAAAAAAAGCTGGTCGGCATGGTGTCCCGGATCGATATCATCCGCTCAATGAACCGGTAATGTCCGTGGTGCGGATTACAACAGGATCGTCCGGTGAAACCGAGCAGCTGGGAGCCAGTATCGGTTCGCTGCTCCGGCCCGGTTCATTTCTTGCCCTGCGGGGGGGACTCGGCGGCGGAAAAACCTGCCTGACGCGGGGAGTCGTTTCATCATTGGCGCCACAAAGCGCACATCTGGTGGCGAGTCCGACCTACGCAATCATGCACAGCTATCCCGGCAGCACTCCGGTCTATCATTTTGATTTTTATCGACTGACGAGCGAAGACGATATTGCCGAACTCGGTTTTGAAGAGTACTTTTATGGCGATGGCGTCTGTGTCGTCGAATGGTCCGAACGCCTTGAGGAGCTGTTGCCATCCGATGTCTTGACACTCCTGTTCGAGTATGCGGGGGATGACCGGCGGACGATTACGATAACCAGTTCCGGACAGAAATCAGACACCGTTCTTGAACAGCTGGCAGTAAAGCTCCGGCAGTAAAAAAAACTTTGACCCGATGGCAGGAAATCTGCTATAGAGCTGAATCTGCTGGTTCATCCCTGAAACATTTATTCAACAAGGAGAGCAGTATGGCGCTTGTAGTACAAAAATACGGTGGCACATCGGTCGGTTCACCCGATCGCATCAAGAACGTTGCCAAACGCATCATCAAAACCTATGACGCCGGAAATGACGTTATTGTTGTTGTTTCCGCCATGTCGGGTGAAACCAACAAGTTGGTTGCGCTCGCCAACGAAATGTGTGAAATACCGGACGGCCGCGAATATGATGTTCTGGTTGCCACCGGCGAACAGGTCACTATCGGGCTTCTCTCCATGTACCTCAAGTCCCAGGGGTACAAGGCAAAATCATATCAGGGGTGGCAGGTCCCGATCGTTACCGATTCAACTGCCACGAAGGCGCGGATCGAGAGCATCGGCGATAAAAACATCCGCGCCGATCTCAAGGAAGGCACCATCATCGTTCTGGCCGGTTTCCAGGGGATTGATGCCGCCGGTAATGTAACGACGCTGGGGCGCGGCGGTTCCGATACCTCCGCGGTTGCGATCGCCGCCGCATTAAAAGCGGATGTCTGCGAGATCTATACCGATGTTGATGGTGTGTACACCACCGATCCCAACGTCTGTAAAGAAGCCCGCAAGATCGAAAAGATATCGTATGACGAGATGCTGGAACTGGCCAGTCTGGGGGCCAAGGTGCTCCAGATCCGCTCGGTCGAGTTCGCCAAGAAATATAACGTGGACGTACATGTCCGCTCTAGCCTTAATGAAAACACCGGTACGATGGTTACCAGGGAGGACAAGGATATGGAAGGAATACTCGTTTCAGGGGTTGCGTACGATAAGAATGAAGCCAAGATTGCGGTCAAGGGTGTTCCGGACAAGCCGGGCATAGCCGCAAAAATCCTCACGCCGCTCTCCGACGCCGCCATCTCGGTGGACATGATCGTTCAGAATGTCAGCGACCATGGCTTGACCGATTTTACCTTCACCGTGACGAAGGCCGACCTGAAACAGGCGCTTTTGATAACAAACGAGGTTGCCAGGGAAGTTCAGGCCAAAGAGGTGCTTTCCGACGAAAATATCAGCAAAATATCGATCGTCGGGCTCGGAATGCGGAGCCATGCCGGCGTTGCGACCCAGATGTTCAGTGCGCTATCCCAGAACGGCATCAATATCCAGATGATCTCAACCTCGGAGATAAAAATCTCGGTCGTGATCGATGAAAAATATACCGAACTGGCCGTACGTGTCATGCACGAATCCTTCGGCCTCGCCGGCTGATCCTTTCTGGCGGTAAGATGTCCTGTTTCATCCGGGGGAGAACAAATGCTGTTCTCCCCCCTTTTTTTTTAAAACCCAACCGAGGGAATATGAAACCAGACGCCCATACCCATACGTATTTTACTTATCGTTCTGATTTTCTGGAGCCGGTCTCCGCGGCGGTTGTCACCGAGTACCCGCTGCAGCTGATCGTCAACGGGCGTGAGATTGCGACCCTGATTGGCTCTCCCCACGATCTTCGCTTTCTGGTTGCCGGCTTTCTGCGTCTGCAGGGATTTGTGTCATCTCTGGATGATTTCGAGATGTTCAGCGTCTGCGAAGAGTTCGGCACCGCCAACGTCCGGATCAAGGGAGAGCTGCCTGAGCGTCTGAAGCCGGTGCTGACCTCCGGCTGCGGCACCGGTATTACCTTCACGCTTCCGGCCGTCAACAGGGCCGATTTGTCACCGCCGGCACCCATTCCGCCCCGATCGCCGCAGCAGATATTCTCGCTTATGAACCAGTTGGCACAACGGGCCGACCATTACCGGTCGCACGGCGGCATCCATTCCGCCGCCATCGGCCGCAGCGGCGCGCTCATGCTCTACGCGGAAGATCTCGGCAGGCACAATACTTTCGACCGGATCGCCGGCGAAGCCCTGTTCAAGGGGATCAATATGGCCGGGGCCGAACTGGTGACGTCGGGGAGGGTCTCAACCGAGATGGTTGCGAAAGCCGCATTGATGGGGATCAGTGTCATCGCTTCACGCACATCCCCCACCGACATGGCGATCAAACTCTGCGATCAGGCCGGAATATGCCTGATCGGCTACGTTCGGGGCGGGTCGTTCACGGTGTACAGTCATCCGGAGGCGATTGAAGAATATTCGGAACAGCCTAAAATAGAGGGGGTTACCGGTGTCATCCTGGCCGGCGGGTCATCAAGCCGCATGGGGAGGAACAAGGCGCTTCTGGAAGTTGACGGAACTCCGATAATCACCCGCATCTACCGGACGCTGGCCTCCCTGTTTCGTGAAGTCATTGTCGTCACCAATTCGCCCCTCGACTACGACTTTCTTCCCTGCCGCAAAGTACCGGATCTCTATCCCGGCCGCGGTTCAATAGCCGGTTTGCACTCGGGACTGGCCCACAGCGACACCGCCCATTCATTCGTAACCGCCTGCGATCTGCCGTTTCTCGACCCGGATATTATTCGGCACCTCTGTGACATCCGCACCGGTGACTACGACGCGGTGGTTCCTCTCAGCAAAGGGGGGCGGGAACCGCTGCATGCTCTCTATTCGACGGCCTGCAAGGATATTTTTGAAAATGCGATTCAGCAGGGTGAACGGAAAATTCTGGATGTTCTGGACAGGATAAATATCCGGGAGATATCATACAACGAACCGCAGGGTGCCGATGGTCAACGATCGTCGTTTTTGAACGTAAATACGCCCGAAGAGTACGAGGGAATCAGGACTGTCAGGTAGTGCGGCGCGCTTCACGTCTGCGCGTGCGCAGATCGGCAAAGAAGCCGCTCAGCAGGCCGGAACACTCCTTTTCAAGGACACGGGACAGAAGTTCGACCCGGTGATTGAGGCGGGGGTCGCTGGAGAGGTCATAGAGCGAACCGGCGGCTCCCCCCTTCGGGTCATAACAGCCGAAGACGACCGTGGGGATACGGGCTAGGATGATGGCCCCCATGCACATCGTGCAGGGCTCCAGGGTGACATACAGGACAGTGTCGAGGAGCCGCCAGGAACCGAGTTTCCGGGCGGCTTTTCTGATGGCGATCATCTCGGCATGTCCGGATGGATCCTGGGACGTCTCACGCAGGTTATGGCCGCGGGCGATGATTCTGCCCCCCTGAACGATGACGCAGCCGATCGGCACTTCATCCTTGGCCTGCGCCTTGCCCGCTTCGGCGATCGCCCGGCGCATCCACTGCTCGTGGGAGCGGGGTGGGGCAGGTATGTCATGGTGGCTTGGGAGTGAAATAAGCGCAGTTCCTTTGGTGTGAGAGGTGGAGGCTTGTGAGCCACAGGTTTCTTGAGAGCGGTGTTAATTCACGTCATTCCTGCCGACTACTTCGGAGTGGGTAGTGACGGCAACAAAATTGGTCAGGAACGGCGGGTCTGACGCCCAGAGCGCGTACCGCTGATCCGTGTCGCACTTGCTGCCCCACGGGTTTGCCACTTCGATGCTGCCGACCATGGTGCGCCAGACGCCGAAATGCAGGTGCGGGCGCAGCGCATTTCCCGAACTGCCGACACGGGCTATATAATCTCCCTGGCTTACGGTCTGGCCGCGGCTGACGCTGATGGAGCCTTTCTGCAGGTGGGCATAGAGCGTAAAGGCGATGCCCCGTATGTCGTCATGCCGTATCAGGACGAAATTGCCGGCGTTGAACCCCCACAGGCAGTCACATGCAGTGCCGTTGCAGGCGAGGGTCGTATCCGGGCCCCAGGAACCGGCCGACCCTGAACAGATCGGCGTAATCCGCGGCTTGCAATCGGCTTCGTCCGCATTGGGGCAGCGATCGTACAGCCCATCCTGCACCCACATGACCTCCCCGTTTGCCGCTGCCATGACCGGTACATTGCTGTCTACAGAGGTTACATAAATATCGGTGCCGGTATGTCCCTTGTAGGCCGGAGTCCGGCATTTGAGCGTCTCGGCGTTCGTCCCGATGTCGGGGTAGCCGATGCCGTTGGTCCTGGAGTCAAGACAGCTCACTCCCGGAACGCACGCGATAGGCCACGAGAGCGGCCCCTCTGCCACCGCCATCCGGCTGGTACAGATGGTTACCGTAATAAATAATAGTAGCTGTAATGCTCGCTTCAACCCCGTCCTCGTTTCAACACGTCTGCCTGCCGGTTTCATTAAGACTTGATAGCCAGCTGGTTTCCTATCATATCCGCGTTTGACCCGTCAATGGTTCTTCGCCTGAAAAGAGACTGACGGCCTTTGTTAACCCCCGGAACTCCCCCTATAGACGCAAACCGGTAATTGAATTTAGATAGCCGATCATCGCGCTCAAACAACTTCTCCTTTACTTTCCCGCCATCATAATTTATCCTTCACAGTCCTAATTTTTAGAGCACGAAGGAATTCATGGAAATCAGCAGAATCCGCAACTTCTCCATCATTGCCCACATCGACCACGGTAAATCGACCCTGGCGGACCGCCTCCTTGAGTACACCGGCACCGTTTCCGACCGGGACAAGCAGAACCAGTTCCTTGACAAAATGGACCTGGAGCGTGAGCGGGGCATTACCATCAAGGCCCAGACCGTCCGGCTGAATTACCGCTCCGATGCCGGCATCGACTATGTTCTTAACCTGATCGACACCCCCGGTC
>JBAQPK010000245.1:0-7076 GCA_049305715.1 Desulfuromonadaceae bacterium
GGTCAACACCCACAAAAATAAGGAATTCAGCACGGCGCGCCCGGAATAGACGAACACCCTCTTCCACCCGTCCCTTCCCACCGGTCAAAACGACTATTGCATCAGCCTTCTGCCTATTCTGGCGATACGAAAAGGTTTTATAGGTAAAATCAATGAAAAGCGCGGTAATAACAACCGATCCAATGATACATACCGTGAGAAATGCCTTGATAATATTCATACCCGTCCTAAATTTATCTTGCAACGACCGTATCAGTCTGCTATAAGATTTTTTTCAGCAATCAACGGAGGACAACAATATGTCAAGAAAATGTGAGATTTGCGGTAAAGGCCCCAGCTTCGGAAACAACGTCAGCCATGCGAACAATAAAACCCGTACGGTATGGTATCCGAACCTTCAGAAAATCAAGGCTGTCAAAAACAACGGCAGCATCTCTACCGTAAAGGTATGTACCCGTTGTATCCGTTCAGGATTCGTCACTAAATCCCTCTAAGCAGTCCGTTCAGCTCCGGTTAAGCAGCCGCACCCCTAGGGGATGCGGCTTTTTTTCGTTGCCACTATTTACAGAGAGGCGATCAGCTCTATCTCCAGCAGTGCGCCCCGCGGCAGCGATTTTACGGCAACCGTGGAGCGGGCCGGTTTATGGCTTGGAAAACGGTTGCCGTACACTACGTTGACGGCGGCAAAATCAGTCATATCAACCAGAAAAATGGTTGTTTTTATAACATCGCCAAAGCCAACACCCGCAGCGCTCAGCACAGCGGCAATGTTATTCATAACCTGCTCCGCCTGAGCGGTTACATCACCCGGCACCATTTCGCCGGTAGCAGGGTCAAGGGGGATCTGGCCGGAGCAAAACAGCATGTTCCCGCATTTTACCGCCTGCGAATATGGCCCGATTGCCGCCGGCGCCTTGTCGGACTGCAGAATTTCCAGTTTCATTGTTTGATCCTTTCCACTTTAATGACGCCTTTTATTTTCATAAGTGAATTCATGACCTTCTGAAGATGAGCCAGATTAGTAACATTTACCTCGAAGATGTTTTCACCGCGCTGGTCAATGGTACTCTGAATATGGGCGCTGGCAATGTTGGCCTCGGCATTCGTGATTGCCAGCGTAATCGTCGCCAGAATCCCTTTTACGTCATGGCAGAGCACCCTGATCTTAACCGGCAGCACCGCCGTTTTAACCTTGTTCCAGGCCACATCGACCCGCCGTTCGGGATCACTTTCCAAGGCAAACTGGCAGTCAGCGGTATGCACGGTGACGCCCTTACCCCGGGTGATAAAACCGATTATCTCATCACCCGGCACCGGATTGCAACACTTGCCGAAACGTACCAGCACGTCGTCCAGTCCGCCGATTTCAACCGCGCTGCTTGATTTCCCTTTCAGCTTGTTGAGGACCGCCTCGAGCCTTGATTCCTTGTGTTCAGCCCGCTCTTTCAGTTTTTCATCGGGAAGGAGCTTGCCGACGATCTGGCCGCTGGATATTTTCCCATACCCAACTGCGGCCAACAGGTCGTCATCTGCGGCATAGCCGAATTCGGCGGCTATCTTCCTGAACTCACCGCTTTTTTGTATTTTCTGCATGTTGATTGAATATCTGCGGAAATCTTTTTCGCAGATTTCACGTCCCAGCACGATGCTCCGCTTGCGCTCTTCAATCTTGATCCAGGCCCTGATCTTGTTGCGGGCTCGGGAACTCTTGACAATTTTGAGCCAATCCTTGCTGGGGGTATGGTGCGGCGAAGTTATTACTTCGACGATATCGCCATTCTTCAGCTCATACTTGAGCGGCACCAGCTTGCCGTTGACCTTTGCACCGACGCAGCGATGGCCGATGTCGGTATGAACACTATAGGCGAAATCTATCGGGGTGGACCCCTTGGGGTACCCCTTTACATCCCCTTTGGGGGTAAAAACATAGACCTCTTCGGTAAACAGCTCGACCTTGACAGAATCCATAAACTCCTTGGAATCCTGCAGGTCCTGTTGCCATTCAAGGAGCTGCCGCAACCAGGCAAAGCGTTTGACATCCTTCTCGTCATACCCCTTACCTTCCTTGTATTTCCAGTGCGCCGCAATCCCGGCATCGGCAACGCTGTGCATCTCGTGTGTCCGGATCTGAACCTCCATCCGGTCGCCGTGCGGACCGATGACGGTCGTGTGCAGGGATTGATACATATTTCCCTTGGGCATGGCGATGTAGTCTTTGAAACGCCCGGGAATCGGTTTCCATGCCGAATGGATTACCCCCAGCACCTCATAACATTCACGAACATCTTCAACAAGAATCCGTACCGCAATCAGATCGTAAATTTCTTCGAACTCTACGTTGCGCTTCTCCATTTTACGATAAATCGAGTAAAGGTGTTTACTCCGGCCGGAAACCTCACCTTTGATACCGTAAAAGGTCAGTTTTTCAGATATGATAGCCTTTGCCTCTTCAACAAAAGCTTCACGTTCATGTTTTTTCTGGGATATTTTTTTAACCAGGTCAAAGTATATTTCCGGATGCAAATAGCGAAAGGAAAGGTCTTCCAGCTCCACCTTCACCCAGGAAATACCGAGCCGGTTGGCGATGGGGGCGTAAATATCCATCGTCTCACGGGCGATCCGCCGCTGTTTCACTTCATCCTGAAACTCCAGGGTTCGCATGTTATGAAGACGGTCGGCCAGCTTGACCAGGATAACGCGAATGTCGATGGCCATTGCCAGCAGCATCTTGCGAAAGTTTTCCGCCTGGCTCTCTTCCTTGGTTTTGAAGTTGATCTTGCTGATCTTGGTGACGCCGTCCACCAGCGCAGCCACCTCAGCTCCGAACATCCCGGATATATCCTCTGATGTTGCCAGGGTGTCTTCGATCGTATCATGGAGGAAGCCGGTCACAATGCTGGGGACATCCAGCTTCAACTCCGCCAGGAGTCCGGCCACCTCCATCGGATGGATGATATACGGCTCGCCTGACAGCCTCGTCTGCCCCTGATGCACCTTGGCACAGTACACGTATGCCTTGCGAATCATATTATGATCAGCTGTCGGATTATACGCTGAAACCTTGTCAAGAATGTCGTTGAGCCGGATCATACGCTATTCGTCGCCTGTAATGGTCATAAGTGGGATTGTACGGAGAGTGGATAAAAAAAGGGTGAAGCCGGAAATTCCAGCTCCACCCGGGGTGGCGGGTTAGACGCGCTGTTTTTTGGTAACTTCGAAACCGATTTTTCCCGCGGCGATTTCACGAAGAGCGGTGACAACCTGGCGGTTGTTTTTGGATTCAATCAACGGCTGTGACCCTTTATAGAGCTGTTTAACCCGTTTTGCAGCCAGTATTACGAGCTGGAATCTGTTCTCGACTTTTTCCAGACAATCTTCAACGGTTACCCGAGCCATACGTTAACTCCTTCCTGCAACTTTAGATGAATGATCCTTGTACCCTAAATTCTATCAGATATCAAATACTTTTCCGACTTTTTCCATCATTCTGAAGGTTTTGCGGCGATGGGCTATTACTATTGCCGCCAATTCCCGGCAGGCAACATCAAAGTTATCGTTAAAGATGATGTAGTCGTACCAGCGCGCTTCTCTGATCTCGGCAGCCGCCCTGGCAATGCGAAGTTCAATGACCTCCTGGGCATCGGACGAGCGGTGTTCGAGACGGCGGCGAAGCTCCTCCATACTGGGCGGCATGATAAAGACATAGACCCCCCCTTCGAACTGCTCCTTCAGCTTCAGAGCTCCCTGACAGTCGATATCGAGAACCAAATCCACCCCGTTTTTCCGCGCCTCTTCAAGGGTGCGCAGGGCGGTACCATAATTGTTGCCATGGACTTCGGCCCACTCGGCAAAGGCGTCATCCGCTACCATACGTTCAAATACGTCACCGGTAACAAAATGGTACGCTTCACCCTCAACTTCCCCCGGCCTGGGCGCACGGGTCGTATAACTGACGGACTCCTTCATATCGGGAAATGTTTTGAACAGCTCCCGGCAGAGCGATGTTTTACCGGCCCCGGAAGGGGCAGAAAGAATAAGAATCAAGCCTTCACGTTTCATCGGGTAAGCCTCTCAAAAAAAAGTATTCCGCTCATAAAATTGCCGATCTGCGCAATGTGCCGCTGAGATTACTCCACATTCTGGACCTGTTCCCGCATTTTTTCCATTTCCGCCTTGATCTGGATGACCAGATTCGTAATACCGGCGTCATTGGACTTCGAGCCGATCGTGTTGACCTCCCGGTTCATCTCCTGCATCAGGAAATCAAGTTTTCTCCCAACCGGTTCGGAACTGCCGAGCGCCTCGTCAAACTGGCTGAAATGGCTCGAAAGCCGCACCAGCTCCTCTGTGATATCGGAGCGATCAACTAGCAGCGCAACTTCCTGTGCCAATCGGCTCTCATCCATCTCGGCACCTTCAAGCAGCTGCTCCAGGCGTGTTTTGAGTTTCTGGCGGTATTCCAACACCACCTGGGGTGTCCGCTCCCCTATCTGGCTCGACCACTCGGCAATCTGCATCCGCCTCCCCTGCAGGTCCTCGGTGAGCGCCTCCCCCTCCCGAATCCGCATGCCATCCAGCGCGGCAACGGCGGCCTGCACTGCGGACAGGAGCTGTGGTTGCAATTCAGTTTCATCCAGAGATCCGGCCGCCTCTTTCATCACTCCCTTTTGTGACATTATATATGAGGGGGGAGCATCCTGGGGCAGATTGAGCTCTTTTGCCAAACGGCAATAGGCGTCATAATAGCCACGCGCGACAGCCATATCCAGTTGCAGGGCGCTGCCAGCGACGGCGTTCTCATCCCACTGCACGGAAATATCAATCTTGCCACGCTTGAGGGTTGAGGCGGCCTGCCGCTTCACCTCGTTTTCCAGCGCATAAAACGATCGCGGCAGCCGTACGGAAATTTCACCATAGCGATGATTGACGGAACGGATTTCGACCATAAAATTGCCGTTTGGAGCCGCTGCTTCCCCTTTGCCATACCCTGTCATGCTTTTGAGCACTGAACACTACCTCCTGATTTTAATAAACCGTATGAATATATTTTCTGCAAGAAAAACACAGATAATATACTCCCACTTACTAAATAGTTACGTTCACATACCGTAATTCCTGCTTGTTTGTCCAGCCAATTCCGGTATAGTTCCGGGCATGCCAACTCTCCGACTGATCACCAGCTGTTCACAACGACGCCTGCTTGGGGCCCTTGCCGACACCATCTGCTCCCCGCCACTGCCACCTTTGGAAAAGGAGAGTATCGTTGTCCTCAGCAATGGCATGGCCCGTTGGATATCCATGGAAATTGCCGCGCATCTCGGGGTGTCTGCGGGGCTTGAGTTCTGCTTTCCCAATGATCTGCTCGACCGG
This sequence comes from Desulfuromonadaceae bacterium, assembly GCA_049305715.1. Taxonomy (GTDB): domain Bacteria; phylum Desulfobacterota; class Desulfuromonadia; order Geobacterales; family Pseudopelobacteraceae; genus JACRCG01. The sequence goes on from JBAQPK010000245.1 coordinate 5,371, forward strand.
AGCTTCAGATCGGTACTTTCCGATTCACACTCATCGTTCCCGTTTACTCAAACGTCGCTGACCTGGCGCATTGCTTCGCTGCTGCCGACTCTCTCAAAGCAAAAAGGTTTTGAACAGGTTGCATCCTATCTGGGCAACGGCCGTGACGACCGCCGCCTGCTGCAGATTTCCCGTTCCCTGGCCGACTGTTTCGATCAATATACGATCTTCCGGCCGGAAATGGTGTGCGGCTGGGACCATGGTGACGGCAGTGACTGGCAGGCGCAGTTATGGCGCGCAATCAACCGGGACTGTCCGGGGAGCCACCGGGCGGCGCTGTTGAAAGCGTTGCAGAGCCACGTTGCCAGCGGCGCCAGGCCGGACGGCGGATTGCCGCGCCGTGTCTCCCTGTTCGGGATTTCATATCTCCCGCCCTTCCATCTGGAAGCGCTCCGACTGCTTTCTGCCTATTGTGACGTGACCTGCTACCTGCTTAACCCCTGCGGAGAGTACTGGGGAACGATCATTTCCGGGAGGAGGAAATTCCGGCTGGCGCTTCAGCCGACACTTTCCGAGGAGGCGGAGGAATATTACGAAACCGGCAATCCGCTCCTCTCTTCATTAGGCACCCTGGGTCAGGAGTTCTTCGAGACACTTCTGGAGTACGGCTTCGAAGCGGAAGAGCTGGACACTTTCCAGGAAGCGGCACACCAAAACGGCGGAACCACCTTCCCCTCTCTTCTGTCCGCTATCCAAAACGACATCCTCACCCTGTACGATCGCCCGGCAAGCGGTGCGAAAGAAGTCGTTTCGGCAGGCGACCGCAGCCTGCAGATTCACTCCTGTCACGGAGCGCTGCGCGAGATGGAGATTCTGTACGACAACCTGTTGGGGTTGTTTGACGACCTGCCCGGCCTTGAACCGCGGCACATAGTCGTGATGATACCGGATATCGAAACGTACGCACCGTATATCAGTTCGGTTTTCGGCAATCGTTCAACCGGCCGGCCTCAGCTCCCCTATACAGTTGCAGACCGGAGCATCCGCCGGGAAAGTTTATATGCCGATGCATTCCTCAAGATTCTTGATACCACATCCGGCCGTTTTGCCCTCCAGGAAATGCTCGATCTCCTGGAAACACCCGCGGTTATGACCCGTTTTAATATCGATGAAGATGAACTTACCGATATCAGGGGGTGGCTCCAAGACTGTAACGTGCGCTGGGGGCTTGATGCCGACCACCGTGCCGATCTCGGTTTTCCTCGCTACAATGATTTCAGCTGGCGGGCCGGCCTGGACAGGTTGTTTCTCGGCTATGCCATGTCGCCGGATGATGCTTCAACATTCGACGGGATACTCCCCTACCCCGCCTGTTCAGGCCGACAGGCGAAGGCTCTGGGAAAATTGGCTGAATTTATGGATGTTGTCCGGGAGAGCAGTCTCCTTTTGAGCACCCCTCATACCCTGACGGAATGGGCTGATATTTTCACAGCAACGGCTGCCCGAATGCTGCAGGGTGACGAAAACGATCCTGGTGGGACTCTTGCAGTTGCCAAAGCCCTTAATTCACTCCGTGAAGCGGCCTCCCTCCATGGTTTCACAAAACCGATAGCGCTCGACGCCGTACGGGATCACCTTACTGAGTTGTTGACCAAGGGTGGCGGAGGCTACGGTTTCATGGGCGGCTCGATTACGTTCTGCGCCATGCTGCCGATGCGGAGTATTCC
>JBAQPK010000246.1:0-1731 GCA_049305715.1 Desulfuromonadaceae bacterium
ATAGCATTCCGCTGCCCAAACCAAGCAACCTTTCCAGAGTGCTATAGTCGGCTCTGCTTATCGACCTGAACGCAAACCAGGTAAGAAAATCGTAGGTCCGTGCGAAGGATATGAATCGGCTGAATGACAGGAGCTGAAGAAACGCCATGAATGTCATTGCCCCCCAGATATCCAGCGAAGAGAAAAGAATTACATTGCTTTGTTTTGCTCTGGAACGGCCAAGATCTTTGAGCAACACATAAGACAATCCGAGGAACACCAGCATCGGCAACAGGAATTGCGCCACATAGACAGACAAACCGTGCTTGACGATATCGACACTCAAGAAGGCGAGAATGGAGGACGCCCAGAGCAGAATATAGACCAGCGGATCAAGCAGGCTGTTGTACTTGCGTCTGAAAATGACCATGCACAACGCAAAAATCGCCGCATAGCTGGAATACGCAACGCCGACGCCATAGTCATTTATGTCGAACATAATACGCAGCCACTTTCAGGGCAAAAAGCGCGCTCAATAGCTTATTGGTGAAGTATCCGCAATGCTTTCCCCGGATCGCGTTGGTTTCCCGCAGCAACGCTCCCAGATTTGTCCGGCTGCGACCGTTGTCGCAACAGATCGATACCACGACTCCATCCAGCTTGACCACCTTGTCCTTTGCGAGCGCTATGCGCAGGTTCAATTCATAGTCTGCGATCAACCTAAAGCCCGCGTCATACCTCCACCCTGCGTCAAACAGCTTCCTGCTGTAGAAAGCCCCCTGGTGATGCACCGTGTTGTGAAGTAAGGTCTTTACCGAGAGACCGGAAATGAAAGGCTTGGCGGCATTTTCATATTGTACGTCACCATAAATCAGCAGCTCATCGCCAATCTGGCGCTGCGCAAAAATGGTCGTGACAATGTCATCCTTGGCAAGACGGTCGTCGGCGCCGAGAAACAAGATCCAATCGCCATGTGCGTGCTCAATACCTTTGTTCAGAGCATCGTAGATCCCGCCATCAGCTTCGCTTGACCAATAATCGACGGTATCTTCGTTATCCCTCAGAATCTCAACTGTCCCATCGGTTGAGCCGCCGTCGATCACCAGCCATTCGATATTGGGATAGGACTGGGAACGTATGGACTGCATTGTGTTTGAGAGGGTCTTTGCCGCATTGAAGGTCGCCGTTATGACCGAGATCATCGGCAGCCCCGGTACCGGTCCTTTCTCGGCACCGTTGACCCGACGTCCGCCCTCCCGTTTTAGCGGCTTCGGGTCAACAGGCACGACCGATTCCATCCGGAATCCGCCGTCCTGCGCAGCCACTGCCTGTTATCCCACAGCGGCAGCTGCCGCTTTTTTCAGAAAATCCTCATAAGCCTTTGCCAGTCCATCCTCAAGGTTAATCGTCGCCTTCCAGCCGCGATTATTCAACTTAGTTACATCGAGCAGCTTGCGCTTGGTTCCATCAGGCTTGCTGGTGTCAAAAACAATCTCTTTCTGATAACCCACTACCGCGCATACTGTTTTGGCAAGCTCCGCAATGGTTATATCCGCACCCGTGCCGATATTGACCAAAGGCGGACAAGTTTCATTCAGGAGGGAAGCGTATTCATTTTGGGGAAGCGTCATCAGATAGACGCAGGCATCCGCCATGTCTTCGCAATAGAGAAATTCCCGGCGCGGCGTGCCGGTGCCCCAAACCACGAACCTGGGCTCGTTGCGCAGTTTGAATTCATGTGCCCGTCTTATC
>JBAQPK010000247.1:0-5008 GCA_049305715.1 Desulfuromonadaceae bacterium
CTCACAATCATCATGGTCCAAAATTTTCTTCGCGACAGCGGCCTGTTGCGCACTCTTCGGCTGTGGCAAAGCCAATGATCAGGCTCCGGCATTAAGCAGCATCGCTAAACATCCGGATAACTGGCTGACCGGACACCGCTCAGCTTTCCAGCAGAATCGTGATCAGTGCCGCGAGTGCCACGGAATTGATTTGAAAGGGGGCATCACCAAAGTTGACTGTTTCAATCAGGCCGGCTTGGGGCAATGTCATGCGGGAGGACATGGTCCACGGAATGTGCCGCACCTGCTGCCGTTCAAGGATGGGACGATACATGGGCCTGTTGCGAAAAACGATCTTGTCTACTGCCAGAGTTGTCACGGAACTGCCGGAGGTCCGGGCAGCAACCCCAGGTTCAACGTGAAGCTTGGCGCACTGAACAGTGGCTGTGAAGATTGCCACAAATCTTTTACTGCCCATCCCCCGCTGCAAGGTTCAACATCCCTCTGGAGTGGCCATTCGACAGCCGGTAACATGGGGAACAGCTGTACTCTCTGCCATGGCGCTGACCTGACGGGTGGCGCCGGTCCCGGCTGTAGCACATGCCACACGGAGCTGACACCCGGAACCGTACCTACAGTCGGAGCGTGCATCTCATGCCATGCCGCCCCTCCGGCATTGGGAAGTCACAGCGTCCATAATGCTCTTGCGGGGGTAACAAATGTGTGCGGATCCTGCCATAACGGAGCAGGGAACGGCACGATCAACCATAGAAACGGCACGGCAGACGTGGCCTTTGCTCCCTCCTACAATGCAAAATCAGGCACTGCGACAAGAAACAGCGATGGCAGTTGTTCCAACGTTTTGTGCCATGGTGGTGTCAAGAGCCCGATATGGGGAGGAAACCTGGCAAGCAGTTGCCTCTCCTGCCATACGGAGGGCACGGTTCAATACAACAGCTATAATTCGGGTCAGCACAGTAAACATCTTACCGTCGTGGGGCTACAATGCACGGACTGCCATGACATGAGTAAAACAAATGCCGGCGCAAGCCATTACAGCGGATTGGCGACGACTGTCTTTGAACTCCCTGCTTCCGCAACCATACGGGTTCCCGGGTATACAAGCGCAACTCCAAGTTGCTCTCCGGGTACGTTCCCGGAGGCGGGAACCTATACCGTCGGGGTGTGCCATAATAGTAAGACCTGGTAAATAGACATGGACCATGGGCAGCGTACGCAGACCCCCTGGACGGGAGGCAAAGGAATGAACCCGTGTATAAGAAGAATTACTTTTGTCCTGATGCTATATATCGTGATTATTCTGCACAACGCGGTTTCCGCCGTGGCGGCACCGCTTGCGCCGGAGGCGAACTATCTGGGACGCATAACAGGAGTGGTTGCTCCTGTCCGCCTTGCGATTGATGCCTACGGCAAGATTTACGTTGCTGATCCGCGTAATGGCGGGGTTCTGCAGTTCGATAGCGCGGGGAATCTGATCAAGAAGTTTCCCGTAAAGGGAGCACGGGGTGTTGCCATTACCCCTGCCGGTGAACTGGTCGTATCAAGCGGAAACACAGTATCGGTCATAAATACGACTACCGGTTCTACGCTCTTCCAATTGACTCCGTTCAAACAGGCAAACGGTGTTGCGGTGGATGACGCCGGTCTCATCTATGTCGTGGATTCACTGGACTCCGTTGTGCAGGTATTCTTTGCTTCCGGCCAACCGGTAACAATAACAAACAGCTCAGCCGGCAAGCCGTTCAACAGTTTCGGCACTAATGGCCCGTCCGACGGTCAGTTCTCCCTCCCGACCGCCATCGCCTACGACAGGGTATCAAAGCAACTTGTTGTGTCCGATACCGGTAATTCAAGGCTCGCGTTTTTCGACAAGGCTGGCAGGTTCATCCGCACCATTGGCGGCAGGGTGCAGAACGGCACGGCTCCCGCCTTCACATCACCCCAGTCGGTTTCGCTGGAATATACTAAAACCATCCCGGAAAAACTGCTACGTGTATATGTCTCCGACTCATATCAGAGCGAGGTTCAGATTGTGGATCCGCAGGGGAGCGGAACATCCCTTGGCAGTATTGGCGGGTATGGCTCTGCACCAGGCAAGCTCAAGGTGCCGGTGGATACCCTCTTTGATCCGGCCACATCCCGCCTCCTCATCGCCAATGGTGCGGGTGATATTACAATCTACGGCATAAATGTAACATCGTCCCCTCTGCCTGACACGACACCGCCCCTTCTCACCATTGATCCTACCCCTGCGGTAACATATACGGGCGCCCTGGTGATCGGCGGGAGTGTGGAGAAGGAGGCGCAGCTCCAGATAACCGCACCCCAGGGGGTGGTCGTGGGCGAAGTCAACTACTATTCTGCACCGGATGTCTCCATATTATTCTGGCAGGCAGGGATAAGCGCGCTGAATACAGGGGCAAACATTATCACCGTAACCGCACGGGATTCTGCCTCCAATCCGACCACAAAAACCGCTGCAATTACCTATGATCCCACTACGGTCAAGGTAACCATTTCCGCATTCGCTGCGCCTGTCAATAACCCTGCGCAGGCACTTTCCGGGACTGCAGACGTGGGTGCGACAGTTGTCCTGACGGGGCCTGCCGGTGTTACCTTTACACCAGTAACCTTTGTTCCGGGGACAACAACGTGGCAAAGCAGTGTAGCGGGACTTGCCGCCGGGATAAATACCATTACCGCTACCGCCACAATCGGCGCCAACAGTTCGTCAGCGACGACCCGGATTACCCTGCTGGTATCAAATCCGGATCTGCAGGTATCCACACTGCCGGACGGGAGCATAACGGCACAGCCGATTCTCAATGTGAGCGGCACAGTTCCGCAAGACAGTTACTTTGTCTCATTGATCGTCAACGATGCTCCGGTGAAGTTTATAAACAGCGCCTTTAGTACAACGGTTGTATTGAAGCCGGGAAGTAACAAAATTACGATTATGGCACTCGATGCAGCAGGCAATATATCCGAAATCATACGAAACATTACCCTGGATGAAACATTGCCGACGATCGCATTTACCGAGCCGTCCGATGGCGCATACATAAACGGGCCGGATATAAATCTAAGGGGTAAGGTCCTGCCCGGAAATACGGTGCGGCTGCTGTTGTACAACGGTTCGTCCAACGGTGTGCCGTTCACCCAGATCAGTCAGACTGCAGACGGCTCGTGGTCGACCGCAGGGGCGATACTCCTTGATCCGGGCCTGAATACCATTGTTGCCGAAGTGACTGACATCTCAGGGAATTCGGTGATCAAAACAACAATCACCCGTGATGCAGCTGTTCCGGCCCTGGCGGCTACCGGTCCAATCCGGGATATTTCGGTGAACAGACCTTCGCAGACCGTAACCGGAACGGTTGCCGCCGGCACCGACATCAGCGCCACTGTCAACGGCACCGATGTGCCGGTGACAGTAGGAACCGGCGGTACCTATTCAATTCCGGTCACCCTCGCAGACGAAATACAGTACGCCGTTGCGATCACGGCAACAGACCCGCTGGGCAATTCGGCAACAACCTATCGAAATCTTGTGTATGACGTGACAGCGCCCAAAATTACGGCGGTTGATCCCGCCAATCCCCTGAGAATAACCTTCAGTGAGGGCATTCCGGTGGTGTTTGACAAGAACGGAGCGGTTACCGGTTTCACGACTACCACCAATCCGGATGGGAGCAAAACGGTAGACGTCAGCAAAGCTGGGCTCTATGACCTCAAAACCCTCGATATCCATGCGGCCGATGCCGCAGGTAACAGCACCAGGAATGGTGACATTAATGGTAATGGAAAAGTTGATATCACAGATGCCTTTAAACTCTTGAGGCTTGCGCTGGTTCTTGACCCATCAACGCCGGAGCAGAAGCTTCGGGGGGACGTGGCGCCAACGCTGAAAGGCGTATCCAAACCGGACGGCGTGCTGGATGTGTTTGACGTGGTCTATGTCCTTGAGAAGATAGTGGGGCTCAGATGACCGCCATGGGGAAGGAGTTGAAAATGACAAAAGTAGCACTTCTTTGTTCATGCGTTGCTTTATTCCTGTTGCTGTCCGGTTGCGGAGGCGGAACGGGTAGCGCAGTTCCTCTCCCTGTGAACAAGGGGATAATCCTGTCTGCAGCCCTGAAACAGGGGATCCCGCAGACGTCACATCCGATTGCTTCAATTCAGGTTGAATTAGTGCTTCCTAAGAGAGCAACCCCGATTCTTAATACTGACGGTTCTCTTCAGATAAGTGAGACGGGACTCAAATGCCTGAATACCAATGGATCCGTTTCGGCAGGAAGTTATGACCCGGTGACGGGAACGGTGCGATTCATTCTCTGGGAGCCCAAAGACCCCACAATTGGCCTGGGAACGGGCGATATCGCCCGGCTTACCTATGAGAACTCTTCCGGAACCGAACTTTCTCCCCAGGAAATACAGCAGACCCTGTCGTACAAAGTAGTTGGCTCAGGAAGCCCTGATAATGCTGATATTTCGGCACAATTCGATACATCGGTATCTGGACCGTCAGTCCGTATCGTGACATATCTGAAACCATGAGATGCCGGAGTTTGCATAGGGAACCGGCAGTTTTGGAGCATACCATGAAGAGTATGGTCATAACGTTATTAACGGCAGTAGCTCTTTTCCTGTCTCCTGTTGGCCAGGCAGCGGCTGTTACACCGGCACAACCTCACGACTTCATGTGTGTCACGTGCCATTCTCCGCACAAAACCCTGGGAAACACCGGCTATGACAATGTATGCCTGAACTGCCACCGGGGAGGAGACCCCAGGGGGGGCGCCATGTCCTTTGCCCCTGGTGATGCGGCAGACCCCTTCGGCCGGTACACATCCGGCGTATCAAACAGGTTCCAGATATCCCACCGCTGGGACGGCGCCGACACGAGGCCGGCTGCCGGCGCGCTCGCTCCCCTGCAGCCCCGGATGACCAGCGTAAGCGGAAGAACATCCGGCTCTCTTGCCTGCGTACGATGCCATAGCCCCCATTC
>JBAQPK010000248.1:0-1561 GCA_049305715.1 Desulfuromonadaceae bacterium
GCCTATGCGTTACCCAAAAATCTCCTCATCATTAATCTGGCTGTCGCCATCGAACAGTTCGGCTACGGCTTCGGCTTTACCGCTTTCACGATGGTCATGATCCGGGCCGCGGAAGGAGAATACAAGACCGTTCATTATGCCATCGGCACCGGCTTGATGGCCTTGGGGATGATGCTGCCCGCCATGAGCAGCGGTTGGTTGCAGGAACACTTGGGATACAGGCTCTTTTTTCTCTGGGTGGTTCTCTCCACAATCCCCGGTTTTCTGGTTACCGCGATGATCAAGATTGATCCCAACTTCGGGAAAAGGACGCAAGCAGGCGACCCGTGAAAGCAGACACGCCGAAAACCGCTTTTATCTTAGGGGCCGGCCTGGGAACGCGTCTGCGCCCCCTGACGGATAGCTGTCCCAAACCGCTTTTGGCGCTTGGAGGGCAACCCCTGATTACTTATGCCATGGACCACCTCCTTGCCCTGGGCGTTAAACGCTTTATCGTCAATACCCACCATCTGGCCCCGGCTTACGATATGGCTTTCCCGGATCGAACCTGGCGGGGCAACCTGATTCTTTTTCGCCATGAGCCCACCCTGCTCGACACGGCCGGCGGGTTGAAAAATATCGAACCCCTGCTGGCAGAAGGCGACGAGGAAATCCTCGTTTACAACGGCGACATCGTCAGCGATCTCCCCCTCGTACAGCTCCTTGCGGCCCACCGGGCACAGGGGCGGGAAGTGACTCTGGCCCTGCGCAGCAGCGGCTCCCCGCTCAATGTATGTCTCAACGAACAGTACGAGATATGCGATTTCCGCGGCCTCTTGGGAAAGGAGGGTAAAAAATGCCTCTTTACCGGCATCTATGTGGTGCAAAAAACTTTTCTCAAACGCCTGGAGGCGGGCCGGCGGGAATCGGTAGTTACCGTCTTTCTGGAAATGATCCGGGAAAAACCCGGCTCCGTGGCCGGGCTCATCATTGATGCAGGTACATGGTACGATGCCGGTTCCCTGGAAGAATATGAAAGATTGGATAAATTGCTGTGGGCAAAGAAGAGGAACGGCTTATGATCGATCTCTATAACGAGATCAGCGCCACCGTCAAAGCAACGCTATACTTGCCGGAAGATCAACATCTGGAAATCATTCCTATTGTTAGGGGCGGTTCCACCAGGTCTTTTTATCGGGTCAGTTTTGGTCAGGACAGGACCGGCATCGTATTCATGCACTACTGCCACGACCATCGGGAAAATGCCTATTACGCCGCCCAGACCGTCTTTATGCAGAGGATCGGCGTTCAGGCGCCGCAGCTTCTTTATCATGACGCCGACCGGGGTTTTATCCTGATGGAAGACCTGGGCGAACTGGATCTGTGGCACTACCGGCAGGACGTTTGGGAAAAACGCCGCAGGTATTACCTAAAGACCCTGGATATGATCCTCAAACTCCACGCGCTAAGCCCGGAAAATCCCCGGCTGGCCGACCTGCCCCTGATGGAAGCTTTTGACCTGAACCTCTACCGTTGGGAAAGGAACTATTTTCTGGAAAATTTTGTGCGCGCCGTATGCGGC
>JBAQPK010000249.1:0-1630 GCA_049305715.1 Desulfuromonadaceae bacterium
ATCTCCCTTTGCGTCGAGAGCCTTCCATAAAGCTATCGTCCCCGGCCAATGCCTGTCTTTATCGGACGTTCTTATGAAATCATCGTATGAAACGGAAAGCCTGTCGAACAGGTCTTTAAAAAGAGCCATGTTGCCGTCGACAAAAGCCTGGGGACCGGTACCTTCCTCTTTCGCTTTGCGCAGAATTTTTGAACCGTGTTCATCCATGCCGGTCAGAAACCACACGTCCAGGCCGCTGTCGCGCTTATACCTCGCGATAATATCGGCAAGCACGTCCTCATACGCGTGCCCTATGTGAGGCGCGGCGTTCGCATAGTGAATAGCTGTGGTTAAATAAAAAGTTTCCTTCGTCATTTTTTCGTTTCTGGCGGGTCAGCGTTTAATCGCGGTTAGGCGGCTTTGACTCTCTTCGCACCTTTTCTCTTTTCTATGTCGTCGGCAATTTCAAGAAACATAGTCACCGCGGGCACGGCGATAATAAGACCGAGGAACCCGAACAGTTTACCGAAAACAAGCAACGCGAGAATAACTATAAGAGGAGGGACTCCTATGACTTTACGCACCACCAAAGGATAGATTAAGTGGTTTTCAAACTGCTGCATTATTATGTAAAATCCTATGACAATCAGCCCTATCGTCGGGCCGTTGCTCGTAAAAGCTATAGCCACAGCCGGAACGGCCGCCAAAATCGGCCCGAAAAGCGGGATGAGTTCAAATAATGCCGCGAGAACCCCAAGAAGTAAAGCGTAGGGAACGTTCATTATGGCGAGTCCAAGATAAACAAAAACTCCCATTAAAAGCCCCAGAATAAGCTGGCCCTGCATCCAAAGTCCGATCTTACGCTGAGTACGATTCCATAGGTCTATAAGGTATTTTTCATACTTAAGGGAAGAGACAACTTTCAGAAAATTTTCTATACCCTTATCCTGAACAGCCAGATAGAAGGAGATAACGATGATAAGAACAAAGGACAAAACCCCGCCGAATATTATGTTTACGCCGTGATAAATCCCTCCGGAAAAATCAAAGAACGTTGTTTTGAGTTCGTTCACAAACTCCTTTGGAGAAAGAGAGTCTCCGGACAAATTATCTATTACCCCCTGCGGTCCGAATATATTTGTAAGCTGTTGGCTGTCGCCGACACTGAAGGACTGCAGGTAATCCGGAACCGAGGAAACAAAACCGGAAAGATCATCCAGAAGCGGCGGAAGGAAAAAGTAGAAAATACCCGCGAACAGAGAAATTGTCACGAAGAAGAGTGTAATAACCGCGATGACGCGGGGAAACTTGTATCTCATCAGCCACCTGGTTGCCGGCTCGATGGAAGAAGCTATTATCACGGCAGTCAGTATAAGCAGAGCGATGTCTCTCAGCATATAAATCGTAGCGAAGAGCACTAGTACCAATACTGCGCGAACCATAGTCGCCCAGCTTATACTGACAGTAATGCGCTTTTCATCCATAAGTTAATATTATACAAATAGAAGCAATTCCGCAAAGAAACAGAGGTCGTCCGGTCTTTCCACCGGCAACTAATCAATCGCTTTCCTCAAAAACGGCGAGAGTTCGCTTATAGCCATGCGTTCCTGTTTGCCGGTGTCGCGGTCGCGCACCGTTACGGTGTCGTCTC
>JBAQPK010000250.1:0-2102 GCA_049305715.1 Desulfuromonadaceae bacterium
GACCGGGGATCAGTACAAAGCCGAAGAAAACTTCAAGAAGGCGCTGAGCATCAATCCCGGTAACGTCCGGGCCCGTGATTCGCTCAGGGAAATCATGGAGCAGCGCAGCTCGGCAAGCGGACCTTCACGGCGGGCCTCTTCGCTCCTTTCCGAAAATGGCTTCAGTGGAATAATTCCGACCAGCTGCATTTTCCGCACGAATTGCGCGCAGAAGCAATAAATGGTGAAAATAGCTGGGCCATGATGATCTATATCGTGTGGCGAGGTAAAGAAAGCTTGAGGGTTTTTAAAACTGGAGCATCAGCTTTTGTGGTGCAGTATTGACATAACGGCCATCATACGCCATTGTATAAGCTTATACTTTCATGCCATGCCATGCCATGCCATACATGATTAATTCAACCTTAACAAAGGGACACAATGCTCGAACGTCTGCAAAAAATAATCTCCGCCGCCGGAATCACCTCACGCCGCGCTTCCGAGGCGCTGATCCTGAACGGCCAAGTCGCCGTCAACGGCGTCGTGGTAACCGAGCTGGGGAGCAAGGCCGACCCGGCCAAGGATACCATCACGGTGGACGGCAAGCCCCTGAAAATAAGTGCGCAACGCCTCTACATCCTGCTCAACAAGCCGACCGGTTATATCACCGCCCTGAAAGACAGCCAGGGGCGTCCGCTGGTTACCGACCTGCTCAAGGATGTGCCCGACCGCGTCTATCCGGTGGGGCGCCTCGATTACAACACCGAAGGACTGCTGCTGCTGACCAATGACGGCGAGTGGGCCAACCGCCTGATGCACCCCCGGCACGAGATTGAGAAAGAATACCATGTCCGGGTGCGCGGCAAGGTCATCGACCAGCAGCTGAAGAGGATGGCGGAAGGGGTCGAACTGGAGGACGGCATGACCGCACCGGCGGTCGTGAACCTGGTAAAGAGCGGCGAGCAGAACGACTGGATCTCGGTCGCGATCCATGAAGGGCGCAACCGCCAGGTCCGCAGGATGTGTGAAGCGGTCAGCCTTTCAGTGGTGCGCCTCAAGCGGATCCGCTACGGATCCCTCGAACTCGGCACGCTCAGAACCGGAAAGTTTCGTTTCCTGACCGATACTGAGGTGCGCCAACTGGCGGGGGATCCGGCCTGGAATATTCCGGGGGAACATCTGAAGCGGGAAGAGCGTCCGCACACCCGGAAAACATCCCCACACGTCAAAACCGCCCCGGGCAGTACGCAGCAAAAACAGCGGAAACGGGGAACGGTTCCGAAACTTGCACATAGAACACACTAATCTGATGGTATTCAGGAGGAAAAAGCATTGGAAGAAGGAAGCAGTAGAAAGTCCGGTTTTATCGAACGCGTCAGCCGTTTCGTAACCGGACGCAAAAGGACAACCGAACAGGATATCAACGATTTTATCGAAGCATCCGAGGAAGAAGGTCTGGTTAACGAGGAAGAGTGCGAGATGATCCGCTCGATTTTCTCCCTCGGAACGACCATCGTGCGGGAGGTCATGGTAACGCGGACCGAGATGGCCTGTGTCACCGTCGATGCCACCGTGCGGGAACTGCTGGACACGATCATCGCCTGCGGCCATTCCCGCATCCCGGTGTACGAGGATTCGATCGACAACATCATCGGCCTGCTCTATGCCAAGGATCTCCTCAAACAGTGGGGCACCGATGAGCAGAGTCGTTCCGTGCGCGAAATCATGCGCCCTCCCTACTTCATCCCCGAATCCAAAAATCTGGAGCAGCTGCTGCAGGAGTTCAAGCGCAAGCGCATCCACCTGGCGATCGTCATTGACGAGTATGGCGGCACGTCCGGCCTGATCACGATCGAAGACCTGCTGGAACAGATTGTGGGGGACATCCAGGACGAATATGACCGTGAAGAATCCCTCCTGACCGCCAATCCGGACGGCAGCATAACCGCCGACGGCCGCCTCCCGGTCGAGGAGCTTGAAGAGCATTTCGACATCCAGATCGAACGGGACAACTTCGATTCCGTCGGCGGACTCGTCTTCCACTTGACCGGGAAGATTCCGGCGATCGGGGACACCATCGAGTGTGCCGGACTATTCCTGAAAATTATTGACGCCGACCCGAG
>JBAQPK010000251.1:0-3683 GCA_049305715.1 Desulfuromonadaceae bacterium
GATGGGACATCATGTGATCAATTTTATTGTTGCGTTTATAATCGTGTGCCTGATTCCGGTCTGGGCGGATGCCAATCCGGGAATATCCGGTTCAAGCGGACTGATTAATGTTTCTTCTGCTGAAACGCTCGATGCCGGCAATCTCTGTGTCGGTGCGTGGTCGTGCTATGGTGAAAACAAGAGCTTTTCACAAAAAAGCTTTCTGACCATGCCGGTTACGCTTACCATGGGTATCGGAACATTCTGGGAGCTTTATGGAGCGTATCCCAACGTTTTTTTTAATGGCGATGATGATATATCGGGCAGGGGGACGCTTGATTTAGGATCGAAAATACGTTTTTTAGGCGGCCGTACATCTGATTTCAAGGTGGCTGTCGATCTGCTGGCGCAGCGTCACGTTTCTGAAAGCAAAAAAATAGATGGTGTGGTTGATTATTCTGCCAAACTGGTTGCTTCCTACAATATCAGTGATTTCGGAATACATGTTACTGCCGGCTATTTGAAACCTGGAGCGGTTTCCGGGATCAATCTGGAATCGGAATATATTTTCGGCGCCGGAGTTGAGTACATGGTCATGCCGCGTCTAAAGCTGCTCGGTGAATTCATCGCCGGCACCAATCGATACTATGTCGAGGATTACAAGGAGTGGGCATCTCCCCGCATTCTTTCCGACTATACTGCTGAAGCTTCTGTCGGCGCCCAGTATTACCTCTCCCCCCATCTTACCCTGAATACGTCGTTTGGAACCGGATTTGGTCCCAATGACGCAGATATCAAATTCCTGTTCGGCATAAGCTCCTGCCAGGGAGTTGGCACGTATGTCAAACCGATTCCATCGGTTGGCCGTCGTTCCGCGGCAAAAGATAAATCAAAAGAAGCTCTCAAGCCGTTGAAAATTATTCCGATTTCGAGCCTGCTGCTTAAAGCGTCAGCCCCCCAATCGGCGCCAGTCAGCAAGCTCGAGGTTGAACTTGGTGCCGATAAAGAAGAAGTCCTGATTAAACCATATGGACAGATCGTCATAGCTCCGCAGCAGGCTTCCTCAAACCTCACTTCTCCCGTGATTCCCGTGGAAATTCCTTTGAAAGCGCGTGAAGAGGAGATTTCGCTGCATCCTCTTGATACTGAGGTCCGTGAAGCAAGTGCGATTGATTATACAAAAAATCGAATAATTGGGGTAACTCCGGTATTCGGTGTTGATGTCAAAGGAACCCCGGTTTCGCTTCCCCCGGCCACTGTTCTTCCGGAACGGATGTCTGTCTACAGAAAATTCCGGTTTCCTGATTTAACATTTGATCTTGATCAGTGGTCACTATCAAGTAGCGGTAAAAAAATGCTTTCCGAGGTGGCGGAGCAGATCAGGAAAGATAAAAAGTGGCTCTTTATTAGAATAGATGGTCATACTGATGGCATCGGTTCGGTAACGTACAATATGGACCTGTCGTTAAAGCGGGCAATAGCAGCGGCTACCTACATTATTAGTCATGAAGGGGTTGACCCCTCAAAAGTATTCATCAAGGGATTCGGCAAGTCAGCACCCATGGCCGAAAACAACACTGCTGTCGGACGTCGCGACAACCGCCGCACTGAACTTCTGTTTCTGGTTCCCAAGGAAGTGAAGTAATATGAGATTTGTCAACATATTGATCTATATCATTTTGGCGCTTGTCGTTGCCTCTCTGCCCGGGTATGCAACGGCAGATGAACTTAGCTTGGATGTGTCTAAAACATTGGCTGTTGTACCGGTTAAGAACGGAAAAGTAGATAAAAGCGTGTATCGTCAGTTTGATCGACTTGTCCCGAAGTTGAAAAAAATTTCAAAAAACAGGATGTTAAAGCTCGAGTGCAGTTATGCAGGACAACCCGACCGGGAGCAGGATATTGATAAAGCGTATCACCTTGCCGCTCAAATACAAAAATATTTGTATGTACGCCATAAGCTTGATCTTGATCTGTGGATTGGAATCGACATTACATCAAAATCCGCAAAAACGTCTCATGTGCTGACACTTACGGTTCTTCCAGAGAGCATCAAGGAACTTGGAACTGTACTGATTATTCCCCCCAATAAATGAACAGAAATCTTACGTAAAGGAGACAGTTATGATACGTAGTCTCATTTTTATGCTGCTTATTGCCACGCTGCTTGCCGGTTGTTCTGCTGTCAAGGTGGTTCCCGAACAGACAGGTAGCGGTCGTGTAAATGTTGTCGATAATTCCCAAACCATTATAACGAACGGCGTTGAAGTGACGGCACGGGTTGATGAAACTGCAATCAATTCGTACAATCTTGACAGCACGGTTACGGCGTTTCACATTGCGATAAGAAATACAACTGATAAAGAAATTTCTTTTGGCGATGATTCGTATGTGCTTGTGGATGAAAGCGGCCTTCAATACTCATTACTGACTCCCGAGAATGTTCGCTCCATGCTCAAAAAAGATTCCTATTATCTGATCCCCTATCCGTATGTAGGTTTTTATTATCTCGAAGACTATGAAAAAACAAATGCTTACAACCGTTTAAATTCGTCTCAGCCTTACTATTATGAACTTTACCCCCAGGACATTTATACAATGGCTTTGCAGGCGACTACTGTTATTCCCGGGATGAAAGTCGAAGGATTGACCTATTTTAAAATTGACCCCGCTGCACATCAGAAGGTTAACCTGCTGATATTTCAAAAGGGCGCTTCAAAATCCTCCCCTCCAGACTTTAACTTTCCCTTCAAGGTCGTTAAATAACCAAATAAACAGGTAACTGATGCACCTTCCTTTTTGTTAATATTCACGAGGGAAGGGTGCATCGTTGCAAACAAGGAATCCGGAATGAGTGATTATTGTGCCGCCATTGATTTCGGGACAAATACTGCCCGTTTACTCATTGCAGTGCGTTCGTCTGCCGGAATCGTTCCCGTCCTGGTAGAGCGCGAGGTCGTGCGCCTTGGCGGTGGTTTTACAGATAAGTACGGTTTGTCTGTTGAGGCCCGTGAACGCGGATTGGCCTGTCTGCACAGATTCTCAAAAATTATCTCAAGCTACGGGGTGAGTCAGGTTCGGGCATCTGCAACGAGCGCGGTACGAGACGCCGTTAATGGAAGAGCATTCGTTGACAAAGTTTTTCAGGATACCGGTATCAATCTTGTCGTCATAGATGGAGACGCAGAAGCGCGCCTAACGCTCAAGGGGGTCTTGTCTGGACTTGATTCGGAGAGCGGTGCGCTGGTGTTGCTTGATGTAGGGGGGGGAAGTACCGAGTTTACTGTATCATCTCACGGATCCCCCGTTTTCATCAAAAGCATGCCGATCGGTGTTGTACGTCTTACGGAAGGTTTCCGTACGAGTATCGAAATGATGGAGCGCGTGCAAACCGTGATCGATCAGCTTGAGCTTGATCTCTCCTCGGCAGGAATTAATGTTTCAGGGGAATATGAACTGGTCGGCACGGCCGGCACGGCGACAACCATTGCAGCAATCAAGTTGGAGATGGTTGATTACGACTATCGTAAGGTTAACAACTTTACGGTGAGCAGGGCAGATATTGCCGAAATCTTTCAGCGCTTGTCGCAGCTGACACCTCAGGAACGGTTATCAATAAACGGTGTTGAAAAAGGGCGTGAGGATTTGATTATTGCCGGATTGATAATCATTACTTCAGTTATGGACACGTTCGGCTTTAATCG
>JBAQPK010000252.1:0-5797 GCA_049305715.1 Desulfuromonadaceae bacterium
TGTCAAGACCGCCAAGATTGCCGCCTACATCGGAGACATGAACAAGTATCCGGAAAAGGGGCGCGAGCGTGACAAGGAAATGTCGAAGGCCCGCCGCGACCTGAAGTGGGATCGACAGTTTGAACTGGCGCTCTACCCGGAGGACGCCCGCGCGATCCGTGCCAGCCGCACTCCGGAGGACGAGAACACCTGCACGATGTGCGGCGATTTCTGCGCCTCGCGCGGGGCGGGGAAGCTCTTTGCCTGCGATCTGAGGGGGGATAAGATCTGACGTGCCATGAAGATTCTCCCCTCAGACAGCAGTTATCGCACCTTCTGTGACCTGACCGGCGGCTACCGCATGTTCCGCGCGATGTCCGAGGCGCTCCGTTCGGGGGTCATCGACCTGCTCGAGGAGAGGGCTCTGGCCGTAGATGAACTGCTGGCGGCCGCCGCACTGCGGCCGGATGAGGGGCGGCGCTTCATCGGCCTGCTGGTGAATGTGGGGCTGCTGGAGGAGTATGACGGCAGGCTTTTCCTCTCCCGTTTCAGCAGGAGTTTCCTCAGCCGGACGAGCCCTGCCAGCCAGCGCCATGTCATCGAGTTCGAACCGGTTCTGATGGAGAACTGGGGGCGGCTCGGGGATGTGCTGCGTGAAGGGCAGGGAACGTTGATCCGTGAACAGTCAGACGATGACTACCGGGAGCGGCTGCGGCTCTTCCAGCGGGCGATGGCCGAGGCGGCACGGGTCCGCTCCCGGGAACTGTGGGATGTGCTGACGGATTTGCCGGAACGGGGCACGATCATCGACATCGGGGCGGGGGAGGGTGCCTATCTGCGCGAATTCCTGGCTCGGCATCCGTTGTGGCAGGGGATAGCCTGCGACCTGCCGGACGTTTGCCAACAGGCCGCAAACGGCCCGATTCCGCACAACCTGAGTTTTCACCCTTGCAACATCCTGGAACGGCAGGAGCTGGACGGTCTGGTCACCACATATCGTGCCAGAGCAGATCTGCTGCTGTTCTCCAACCTGCTTCACTGCTACAGCCCCGACGAAAACCGGGCCCTGCTGGAGCAGGCTGGGGAGATGCTGACCGATGAGGGGCTGCTGATTGTCCACGACTTCTACCGGGACGCGAACAGCTTCGGCGCGCTGTACGACCTGCACATGCTGGTCCACACCTGGAACGGCCGCAGTTACAGCACCGCCGAAACCGCCGCTTTGCTGGGAGGCGCCGGCTTTCCCCATCACTCGATCATCGAACTGCCTTCCAGCTCCCTTGCCCTGATCGCCACCCGCACTACTCCATACCAATCCGCTTCGTCGCTGTTTACCCTGAAGAACTTCGCCCTTTCAGGCGGTTTCTTCGCCGTTGTCGAGCTTGACCCTGCCCGGATCAGGAGCGAGGCGTGGGTCCGGGCCAAATGCGCCTACGGCTGTTCCCGGTACGGCAAACGGTGGAGCTGTCCCCCCCACGCCATGGATCAGGCCGGCTTTGAAGGGCTGCTGGGGTGCTATTCGCGGGCGCTGCTGGTTGCCGGGCAGCCCCCGCTGCGCGATTTTCAGGAAAAGCTGCTGGGATTGGAACGGGAGGCCTTCTTAAGCGGGTTCAAGAAGGCGCTGGTTTTCAGCGGCGGACCCTGCTGCTGGTGCGAGGAGTGTGATGATCTGCAGTGCCGCTTTCCGGAAAAGAGGCGCCCGTCACTGGAGTCGTGCGGCTGCGATGTGTTTGCCCTGGCGAAGAGCTGCGGCATCACGGTCGCCCCGTTGCGGAGCAGCGATGATTTTGTGCAGTATGTCGGACTGATGCTGGTGGAGTGATCGGATCAGCGCCACCCGATCGGCTGAAACCCCTTGTCCCGGAGGCATTGATCCACAAACTGTTTGAACACCGGGTCAGGTTCATCAGAACTCATGATGCCCGAGCCCATTGTTGCAGTGGCGACACCGGCGCCGCCGATGGCTGTAGCCCGGCCAATGTCGCCAGTTATCACGCCGATCACAGCCCCGGTAGCCGCACCGACAACGCCCGCCTTGCCGGTCTCCTTGGCAATTTCTCTGGTCTTGTCACCGCCTGCCTGATACTCGGTGGCCAAGCGGATGCAATCGTCGATTTCCTGGTTCGCCTTCGACTGGCCGACTTCTTTTAATTGACTGTTGGGATAAAGGATCGGGCGCTGGCTCCCACAGGCGGCAAGCATCAAGGCGAAGGTGAAAAGCAGGCAGTGGCTACTGATGGTTCGCATGGGATTTCCCCCCTGATAAACTAATATAGATGGTGTGGACAGGCAAGATGCCTTGATTCATCTTACCAGAGGGCATCGGGGAGTCAATTAGAGAATGCTCTCCGTTGTCATCCCGGCAGGAAGTTGATGGATTCGGGCTGCACACTGCGACAGGACGTAGCGGCGGTGGGTGGCGGGATCTGGTTTTACCGCTACCGGTTGAAAAAGCGCTGGCCGGACGATGGCCGAAGAAATATAAGCAGGGTCAGGATTGCCAGGTTGTTCCGTGTCGAGAGAATTGGTGACAAGACGCAAATGTTTTGCTACAAAAAGGCGGCAGGCCCTGACTGAAATCACTCCACCGGGAGCTTTTGGAAAATGAAGATATCTTGTCCCAAATGCAATGCAAGCGGATCAATTCCTGATCATGAAGTTCCCGAATCCGGCCGTTTTCTCAGCTGTCCTCGCTGTCACGAGGGATTTACCGTAACCAAACCGAGATCAGGAAAAGATGTCTATCTGGTTGATACCTGTCCTTCATGCAGTTTCAGCACGTTTGGCGACGAAACATTCAGCAGCTGCCCCAAATGCGGCGTCTCGGTCAAGGCTTTTGTTGAGCGGCAACGGGAGGAACAGCGGCTGAAGCATAACCAGGAATTATTGGGAAAGAAACTCAACAATGCCGAAATAGCTCAGGCCCAGCCGGAAGCAGCACCGGTCAACGTTGCAGATTTCATCGAGAATCTTCATCCCGTCAATCTTATAAGTTGGGGCGTTGCTGCAGTTGCGATAATTATTTTAGGAATCGGCTTGATGGGAGTTATCGGGTATGATGGCGCCAAAATTCAGGCTCTGTTGATGGAGGAGAGGGATGAGCCGGTTTCAGCTCTCTATGTGTTTCTGCATCATGGCCTGCTTCATTGGGTTAAGCTGCTGTACGGAGTGATCGCGCTGGCGGTGTCGCTTCTCTTCATGAAACGGCTGAAAACCGGATTGCAGGCGTTGAGCGTCCTGCTGTGGGCGACCATTGCCCTTGTACCGTTGTCATATGTCATCGGCTTTATAAGCTGGGTGTTGGCTCCGATTTCCCACACCATCAGCGGTTATCTGATCGAAATATTGAATATCATCTTCATGAGCGCTCTGGCCGGGGTGCCGCTTTATCTGCTGGAGCGCTATCTTCACGAGCGAAAAATTACTTCAGTTGTCAATCTCTGAAATTGTATCATCCATGCCAAGTCCATTTCTGCTCTGGTGTGCGGTTGCGTGCCTGGCACCCGGTAACTCTCCCGGCAGTCAGGTGGTTGTATTCTATCTTACCAGCTTCTTGTGAGGGTTGGGCAGGAACGCTTGTCGCCATCGGCCCATTGTTTCAGTTGGTCGGTTATTTTGCCTAGCGCGGGGTAATAGATGTCAAGCTGAGTTTTCTTTTTCCCGGCCGGACTCATCTCGGCCACCAGCGTAAAAAGCCCCCCTTTCGGCGCGCCGCTTAGAGCTCTATCATTGTATTCTTCCTGCACCGAAAGCACCGTCACGTCTTTTCGGGCCGTTTCTATTTTCGGATGGTATGTCGTCGATCCGCCAACCTCCTTTAATTGGTAGTTTGCACTATTCGTCACCCGCACATTGAGACATTTCTTAGAGAATTCTTTCACATCGGCGACAACAGCTTTAACGGGGCGGTTGACGGTGATATGCTCCGCGTTGCCGAATATGCCGGCTGATTTATACATCGTCACAAATTCGTCACGGGTTTGGGGAACGCCGATGGCGCAACCGGTGAAAACAGGCAGGAAAACAGACAGCAAACAAGCTTTTCGGAAAAGATGGATCATGAAGAAATCTCCCCTGTTTTAATTATGGCCGATCCTGATCTCTGAACAGTATCCTCCATTATATATATCCTTTGAGGCACATGTGACTTCAACGATCAGCGTGCGAAACATCAAGCGGCTGCGCGGGTCACGATGATTTCTCCGATGCAGTTGATTGCCGGGCATCGCCACTCCGCTTTTTTGACATGATTACCAGCGCGATTCCTCCGAGAATTCCGGCAGAACTCAGCAGGAGCCGGAGCGTGATGGTTTCTCCGAGGAAAATGGCGCCTCCCGCTGCCGCAATGACAGGAACGCTCAACTGTATGGTCGCCGCAGTTGTAGCCTTCAAGCCGGGCAGCGCGGCATACCAGATGGCGTATCCGACACCCGAGGCCAGGCCTCCCGAAATCACCGCATACCAGGTTCCCGCCATGTCCAACGAGGTATCGGCGGCCATGGCCATGCTCAAGAGTGCGGTGAAAGGCACGGCGCGCAAAAAGTTGCCCGCCGTGACAACCGTAGGTCGCCGGAGCCTTTTCCCCGCAGGGGATAGATGCCCCAGGCAACTCCGGCGGCCAGCATCAATGCCGAACTGCCCGGTGGCGGCGCCGATAACCCCGGCAGCAACAGAGTGATCAACCCGGCAAATGCGGCAGAGAGCCCGAGTACCTGCACACCCCCCATTCTTTCGCCGACCCACAGGCCGTAGCCGATCATGGTTGTCTGGACCGCACCGAAGAGTATCAAGGCCCCGGCTGCGGCGGGCAGTTTCACGTAGGCATACGAAAAACCGGCGGCATAGACAAACAGTGCAAGGGCAGACAGCCAGCTTCCCGTCAAAACGTTTGCTCCGCCACGTGCGCGCACAATCAGCCAGAGCACAACCGCTCCGGAAACAATACGTATTGACGTGAAACTAACCGCATCGATGCCGGTGTTCTTCAACGCCATCCGGCAGAGCAGCGAATTAGCCGCGAAGGCGATCATGGCAAGCGTTGCGAGCAATGCTATACGTGCAGGTAACCTCATGTTGGAACTCTTGATTCCGAAGTATGCGATCCGCTTTCCCGGGTGATGTGTGTTGCGACAACGGACTCGGGAGAACACCTGACAGGGTTTAGGTCAGGTGTATCTTCCTTGTTGGAATTACGCTTTGCATTTTATTTTCCAGAGTTAGTTTGATTTACCTTCCCCTACTATTTTGCCGCCTCCAACATCGTGTCATTCTCTTCAATCCATTTTTCCAAGCGCTCGAACTTTGCAGGCCAAATCTCGTTGTATTCAGTCTCAAAAATATCCATACATAGAGCTATCGATTCAGCGAGCTGGTTGCCATATTTTTTAGCCCAGCGATTCTCAAAAATAGTCTCATATTCCTTTTCGTTGACATACGAGTATCCGTAGCAAATACCGTCATAATTCGGATGAGCGCTTTCGCACAGGTTCTCGTACACTTCAAATATTCCTGTATAACGCTTGTCACAGTGCTTCAGGACAGTAACGACATTAACCGACTCCTTTTGTGTAGACTGGTTTTTGGAGCCGAGCATAAGACGCGAGGTTATTTCGTTGAATGAGTCAAAGCTTTCCTCCAGTTGTAGAACAGCTTCCATTTTTTGATTCAAATATACCAACGTGCCAAGGGTCTCAAGGGCGCTACGCAATAGGATTCTTGCGCCCAGAACGTGACTATTCCTTCCAAGAACAACCGCTTGCAATAGCAAGTCGCTGAAACGCCAAGCGGTCAGCTCACGCAAGACGATGCATCTGTATGT
>JBAQPK010000253.1:0-2568 GCA_049305715.1 Desulfuromonadaceae bacterium
AGGTTTACCCCGACAGATTGGCCGACCCGGACGATTTTGTGGAAAAGGATAACGAAGCGGTGGGAGAGGTAATTGTCAGGGCGGCAAGTAAGAGCTCGTTTACCTACTTCAACAGACCTGAAGAAGCCAAGGCAAAATATTACAAAGGATGGCTCTATATCGGCGATCTGGGTAAATGGGATAAGGACGAGTACCTGACCATCGTCGGCAGAAAAGACGACATGTTCATCTCCGGAGGTGAAAATATCCACCCGACTCAGGTGGAAGCGACCCTCAATGAGCATCCGGCAGTGACAAACAGCCTGGTTGTCGGCATGCCGGACCCCAAGTGGGGGCAGGTGGTGGTGGCATATGTCGTTGCCTCATGGGATGCCCTGACCTCGAAAGAACTGGACGAATTCTGCGTGCAGCATCCGATGCTCGCCAACTACAAGAGGCCCAGGTACTATCGCTTCGTGGATAAACTGCCGATGACCGCAACTGGTAAATTGTTGCATTACAAAGCCAGAACACAAGTTCAGGAAGACATGAAGGCCGGTTTGTTTGAAAAGGTGTAATAGCTGGATGAAATAAAAAGGCAAAGAGAGGAGAAATAGTATGAAAATTCTTGTATGCATCAAGCAAGTCCCGGACATGGAATCGAGGTTCAAGGCCAACAGCAGGGGGATCTGGTTTGACGAAGCTGATCTCGCCTGGCGGATGAATGAATACGATGAATATGCTGTTGAACAGGCAGTCCAGCTTAAAGAACAGCTGGGCGATGCCCCCGATGTAACGGTCATATCAATCGGCCCGGACAGGGTGAGCGAGGCAATCAAGAAAGCTCTTGCCATGGGGTGCGATCGGGCGGTCCACATTCAGGACCCGGATGCCGCCACCAAGGACCCTTGGCAAATTGCCTCCGCCATTGCGGCCTTTGCCAGGGACAAGGGGTTCGACCTTGTCTTTACCGGCATGCAGTCCCAGGACCGTGGTTCGGCTCAGGTAGGGATCACGGTTGCGGAACTGCTGGACATTCCCTGCACTACAACTCTGGTTGGATTTGCCTATGACAACGGGGTTGTTACCGCAAGGCGGGAGCTTGAAGGCGGAGTCAAGGGAGTGGTGAAGCTGAAAACCCCGGCCCTCGTCACCTGCCAGATGGGTCTTAACGTGCCCCGCTATCCGACTCTGCCGAATATTATGAAATCCAAGAAAAAGGAGTTGCTGGTCATCCCGGTGGCAGAACTCCTTCAGGAAGAGGCTCTTTCGTCAACAACAAGTTTCCATCCGCCGGCCAAGAAGGGCGGTGGTCTGGTCCTCGAAGGGGAGGTGGGACACCTGGTGGATGAACTGGTCGCGATACTCAAAGAAAAAACCGCGTTCTTACGATAGGAGGGGATCATGAAAACATTACTTGTCGGTGAATATAGAGATGGAAAACTCCTGGAATCAACCTACGAACTGATCGGTTTTGCTTCGCAACTGGGAGCCGAGGCGACGCTGCTGCTGGTCGGCACTGACAGTCAACTGCCGGAATTTGACGGCACGCTCTATCTGGCAGATGTCGGCACGTACGGCGAGTACAATCCGGACCTGCACAAGCAGCTGGTCGTCCATGTCGTAGAGAGAGAAAACCCTGACTATGTTGTATTTCAACACTCTTCATACGGCTGGGACCTGGCGCCACGTGTAGCCGCTGCCCTGAAAGTTGCCCAGGTATCCGAGGTTACGGGGCTGGTAGAGGGGGGGATAGAAGTAGGGTGTTGCAACGGCAAGATGCGCCGCACCGTCAAGCCCGGCACAGACAAGGCGGTCCTTACTCTACAGGCTGGCGCTTTCACCGCCCTCAAGGTGGGCAAGGCTCCGCAGGTACAGCGCCTGGAAGTGCATGGTACCAGCAGGGTAGAATTCGCCGGATACGAACCTGCTGAGGTGAAGGACGTAGACCTTACCAAAGCAGAAATCATCGTCACCGCCGGTCGTGGAATCGGTAAAAAAGATAACGTGCCGGTCATAGCCGCTTTGGCCAAGGCTTTAGGTGGTGAACTCGGGGCCAGTCGCCCTGTTGTGGATGCGGGTTGGGTCGAGCACAGTCATCAGGTGGGTACAACCGGTCAGACAGTCAGCCCCAAGATGTATGTGGCGTGCGGGGTCAGTGGCGCTATTCAGCATCTGGCCGGGATGAAAAAATCCGATTTCATCGTTGCCATAAATAAAGATAAGGATGCTCCTATCGGCGAGATAGCCGATGTTTTGATTGTAGCCGATGTTATGCAGTTCGTCCCGGCCTTTACCGAGAAGTTGAAGAACCTTTAGCGGCTGCACGTATCTAGCCTACTTTGGCCCTGTCTGAATATAAATCATACGACTGGAGCAGTACATGAACATTCATGAGTACCAGGCAAAAGCGATCTTGAGAAAATTCGACGTACCGGTCCCCGATGGTCACGTGTGCTACAACAGTGCCAGTGCCCGGGAGTGGGCCAAGCGCCTGGGCGAGGGCCCCTGGGTCGTCAAGGCCCAGATCCACGCCGGCGGGCGCGGCAAGGGTGGCGGCGTCAAACTGGCCCGCACCGCCGACGAAGT
>JBAQPK010000254.1:0-2601 GCA_049305715.1 Desulfuromonadaceae bacterium
ACCGCACCAACGCCCAATCGCGTCTCGTGGAGGAGGCGCTGGTCGGCAACGCCCTCCCCTACCACATCGTCGGCGGCGTCCGTTTCTATTCCCGCATGGAGGTGAAGGATATCCTCGCCTACCTGCGGGTGCTGGATAACCCGGCTGACGAGGTGTCGCTGAAACGGATCATCAACGTCCCTCCCCGGGGGATCGGCAACACGACCGTGGACAAGATTTCCGCGCAGGCAGCCCGTCAGGGGGACACCTTTTACGACGCCCTGCAGGATGCCGCCAGGGACGGGCTGCTGAGCGCCGGTCCGCGCGGCAAGACGGCCGCCTTTGCCGCCCTGCTGGAAGAATTCAGGGAAACCGCTGCCGGCGGCAGCCTGGCGGAACTGGCCCGGTCGGTCATGCAGGGGAGCGGCTATCTGGACCGGCTGAAGAGCAGCCGGGATGAGGATGACGCCGAACGGCTGGAGAACCTGGAGCAGCTGCTGGCGGCGATTGAGGAGTTCAGCGAGAAGAATCCCGAAGCGGGCCTGTCCGAGTTTTTGGAACAGGTTTCGCTGGTTTCCGACCTGGAGCAGGGTGAGGCCGGCCAGCCTTCGGTCACCCTGATGACCCTGCACGCCGCCAAGGGACTGGAGTTCAAGGCGGTGTTCATGCTCGGCATGGAGGAGCGCCTCTTTCCCCATGTCCGCTCCCTGGACGATCTGGACGGCATGGAGGAGGAGCGGCGCCTCTGCTACGTCGGCATGACCCGCGCCCGGGAACGGCTCTACCTGCTGAACGCCCGGAGGAGGTACCTGTTCGGCCAGGAGCAGTGCAACCCGCCGTCGCGGTTCCTGAAGGACATTCCGCCGGAACTGCTGGAGGATGGCGGAGGTTCGGTCGGCGACTCCGGCCATGCGCCGTTCGCCACACCCTACCCATCGGCGGCGGAGAGAAGCCGGTTCAGCGCTGCTGGCCGGATGGGGAGCACCTCCGCGCCTCCATTCCGCTCCGAGGCCCCCACTCCGGCCCACAACCTCTCCGCCATAGCCGGCGCCTTTGCCGATGAAATCGAAATGGTTCCCGAGCCGCCCGATGAGCAGGATGGCGTCTACATCGGCATGAAGGTGCGCCACGGCAAGTTCGGAGTCGGCACCGTCAGGAAGGTCGAGGGAGAGGGTGAAGGACAGAAGGTCATCGTCTGGTTCAATTCGGTTGGACCCAAAAAACTGATGCTGAGGTTCGCGGGACTGGAGCGGGCGTAAGGCAAATTCAATGGTAATTTCATAAAAAGACGAGCTTACAGCGCCACCCCGTGCAGATCCCGCCGGCGATACCGCCAGGCAAAGGCCGCCCCGCGGAAGTACCAGTCGATCAGGAAGACCCCCCACACGGCATAGAGCGAGAGATGCAGCCAGCTCGACGCCACCCATGACAGCGCCACCCGTATCCCCCACATGGCAACCAGCGTGACGATGAAGACATAGAATGTATCCCCGGTGCCGCGCAGGCTGCCGGCGTAGACGAACGAGATCGCCAGCGGCACCTGGGCGAAGGCCACCATCTTCAGGAATACGCTCCCCTTCTCGATCACGTCCGGGTCATGGCTGAAGAGGCCGATCAGCAGGTGCGGAAGAAAGAAGAAGAGCAGCGCCATAACGGTCATCACGCCGACCGCCAGCCGGAGCGCCTCATTGTGGCTGATCCGGGCACGGCGGAGCTTGCCCGCGCCCAGCGCCTGTCCCATCAGGGTCGCAGCGGCGATTCCCATGCCGGCTCCCGGCATGAACGAGAGCGACTCGATCGACAGACCGATCTGGTGGGCGGCATAGGCGGTTGTGCCGTAGGCGATGATGAAGCTGGAGTAGAACAACTGGCCGCTCTGCTGGGCGACCCGCTCCAGCGCCACCGGCCAGCCGATTTTCCAGATTTTTCCGAAGAGGCTGAAATCAGGGCGGCTGAAGGTAATGTACCGTTTGCGCAGGGCCTGGATCAGCAGGTAGGTGAAGCCGACAAATTCGGAGCTGTTGATGGCGATCGCCGCCCCCTTGACCCCCAGCGCCGGCATCCCGAGCTTGCCGTAAATCAGCGGCCAAGCCAGCAGCACGTGGAGGATGTTGACCAGGATGATGGCCTCCATCGGGGTGCGGGTGTCACCGGTGCCATGCATGATTGCCGAGAGGAGGTTCAGCCCGGTCGTCCAGACCATCCAGAGAAACACCAGGCGGATGTATTCGGCGGCCAAACCCTGAACATTCGGCGCCGCCCCCATCAGCCGGGCGATATCGCCCCCCCAGCGGGAACCGGCCAGCGAGCAGACCGCCGTCATGGCCAGACCGGCCAGACACGCCACATACGCCGCACGGCCGGCCTCTTCGCGCCTGCCTCCCCCCCACAGATGCGAGATTACAACCGTCACGCCGGTCGAGAGCCCCCAGAAAACCGTCATTGTCGTGACCATCAGGAGCTGCCCGAGACCGGTGGCGGCGATGGCGGAGGCGCCCAGCCCGCCGGTCAGAAAGACATCGACAATCGAGACCAGCCGCTGAAAAAGGGATGAAAGCAGAACCGGGAGTGAAAGGCGGAGTACATTGCGGCGGATGGAGACCGGTTTTGATGACCTGTTTG
>JBAQPK010000255.1:0-2123 GCA_049305715.1 Desulfuromonadaceae bacterium
CGGCTCGGCCGCACCCGGCGGAAGCAGCGTACGGTTGCTCATGACCTTGTTGTAGAGCTTGACCAATGACTCTTCCATCGGGTGACCAACCTGATAGCGGACCGTGATGACGCCTAAGCCGGGACGGCTCATGGAATAGAGGTACTCGACCCCCTTGATTTCCCACAGCCTGGCCTCAAAGGGCTTGACCACCCGCTCCTGCACCTCCTGCGGAGAGGAGCCGGGCATCGGCAGATAGATATCCACCATCGGCACGACAATCTGCGGCTCCTCCTCGCGGGGGGTCATCTTGACGGCGAAGAGG
The DNA here is from genome assembly GCA_049305715.1 of Desulfuromonadaceae bacterium. Classification (GTDB taxonomy): domain Bacteria; phylum Desulfobacterota; class Desulfuromonadia; order Geobacterales; family Pseudopelobacteraceae; genus JACRCG01. The sequence goes on from JBAQPK010000255.1 coordinate 305, forward strand.
CCGAGCAGCAGGGAGGCGCCGACGATCAGCGGGGTCAGTTTGGAATTGATGAAATAGCGGGCAGTTTTTCCGGCAAAGCCGAGATTATTCATATAGTAAACCTTTCAACACGGAGACACCCTGAAACACACTCACGCAAAGCCGCAAAGGCGCAAAGAAAATCAATAACATCAAAAACAATGGTCCTGTTTAACCCAAAGACTTCAGCTTTAAATCTTTTGGGTTAACTTCGCGACTTTGCGTCTTCGCGAGAGACGACTTTGATTTTTTAAACAGTTCCGTGTTTCTGTGAAGGATACAGATTTTATTCCACCCTGACCCCCTCGGTGATCTTCTCCACACCGGCGACAGCCACACGATCACCTTCCGACAATCCGGCAAGAATCTCCACCCGCTCGCCCGTTTGTCTGCCGGCCTTGACGATCCGCATGCGGGCTATGTTCCCCTTGTCCAGCGTCCAGACCGAGGTCAGAGCGCCATGTTCAACAACGGCTTTTTTCGGCACGGTGATGGCGTTGGTCGTTGTCCCGAGAGCGATCGCGCCGCGGCCGAACATGCCGGATTTCAACCCCTTCTGATTCAGGGCGATCTTGGCCACAAAGGTACGGCTGGCCGGATCGGAGGTCGGCACAATCTCGGCGATTCTGGCGGCAAAAGAACTCCCCACGGCATCGAGCGTCACCTGCAGCGGCGTGCCCGGCCTGACCTTGCTCGCAGCGCTTTCCGGCAAGGCCAGCTCCAGTTGATAGCTCCCCTCATCCTCTATCGTCATCAGCGGCTGCCCCGGAAAAACCGTTGCTCCCAGATCGGCCTGCTTGCTGACGACAATCCCCGAGATCGGGGCGATGATCCGGGTATAGCCGGACAGCGTGGTTGCAGCCTTTGACCCTTCCTGGGCCTGTTTGATCCGCGATTCGGCACGGGCCACACCCTGGGCCGCCACATCTTTTTCGGTCTGCCTGACATCAAATTCCTGACGGGTGACCGCCTGCTCTTTCAGCAGGTTGCTGTAACGGTCGAAGGTGGTATCGGCCAGTTTTTTCCGTGACACCGCTTCGTCTAGCCCACGGCGGGCCTCCTCGATTCCGGCGGCGGCAACCGCTGCGGAGGCTTGCTGTTCCTGGGCATCAAGCTGCGCCAGCAGCTGTCCCTTGCGCACCCGGTCTCCTTCACGGACACGGAGCACGCTGATGCTGCCCGGGATGCGGGCCGAGATGACCGCGCTGGTGCGCGCACGCACGCTCCCGACGACATCCAGCAGTTCCGGCACGGCAACGACCTTGACGGTCTCCAGGGACACCCCCTTGACGACCGCCGCCGGTGCGATCACAGTTTTATCCGCTTCGTGCTTTTTCGAGCAGCCGGCGGCCGAAAGAGCGGCCGTCAGCAGGATCGTTACCGGCAATATATGGTTCCTCATTTCAGCATCTCCTTCACAAATGTTCCCGTCATGTAATAAATGCGTCCGCCGGCCAGGGCATACCCGGCCTCGGCTTCCACCAGATTTGCCCTGGCCTGGTTCAGCGCCGTCTGGGCGTCAAGCAGTTCGACCATTGTAGCCAGCGAGTTTTCAAAGCGTTTTGTGAGGAGTCTGACCGTTTCCTCGGCATCCAGCACCGAATGCCGGGCCACCTCAAGGCGTTTGCCCATTTCGTGACGCCGGACATAACTTTCCCTGAGCTGATAGCGGACATCCTGTGTTGCGGACTCCAGCATCTCGCGCGCGGCCGATTGACCGGAAACCGCGCGGCTGCGCCCGCTGTTGGTGCGGAACCCGTCAAACAGCTGCCATTTGAGTGAGACACCTGCGCTCCAGGCA
>JBAQPK010000256.1:0-3512 GCA_049305715.1 Desulfuromonadaceae bacterium
AATTCATCCAGCGGCCGAAAAAACTGAACCCCCGTTTTCTGATGGGGGAGGGGATGATGCGTGACGTGGTCATCAGGGCGATGCAGCGCGGCGCCAGCATGCTGATCTTCGATCAGGAGCTGACTCCGGCCCAGATGCGCTCTATTTCCGCGATGACCGAACTGAAGGTTATCGACCGCAGCCAGCTGATCCTCGATATATTTGCCCGGCGGGCAAAAACACTGGACGGCAAGGTGCAGGTCGAACTGGCGCAACTGAAATATCTGCTGCCGCGCCTGACCGGACGCGGTGTGCAGATGTCGCGCCTGATGGGGGGGATCGGCGGGCGTGGACCGGGTGAAACCAAGCTGGAGACCGACCGTCGGCGTATCCGTGACCGGATCGCCAGTCTGGAGCGGGAACTTAAAGAGCTTTCCCAGGGGCGTGACCAGCGGAGAAAACAGCGGGTCAAAGCCGGGGTGCCGATCATTTCGATCGTCGGTTATACCAATGCCGGTAAATCGACCCTGCTGAATGCCCTGACCAAGAGCGATGTTTTTACCGAGGACCTCCTTTTTGCAACGCTTGATACCTCTACCCGGCGCCTCCGCTTCCCGCGCGAACGGGAGGTGATTATCACCGACACGGTCGGCTTTATCCGTTCCCTGCCGAAATCTCTGATGGGAGCTTTCAAGGCGACATTGGAAGAGATGCGCGATGCCGACCTGCTGCTGCACGTTGTGGACGCTTCCCATCCCCGTTTTGAGGATCAGATCGCCCAGGTGCGGACTATTCTAGCGGAGTTGGAGCTGGGGGATAAGCAGGAGCTGCTGGTGTACAACAAGGCGGATCTTTTGAATGATATGAAGAAAAAGGATCTGGTCGCGTTTCTCAAGGTGCGCCAGTCAGCCAGAACCCGGAACAGCGTCACGGTGTCCGCCCGTGACCGGAAGAGCCTGGGGCCCCTGATGGATGAGCTGCAGAGACGCTTCTGGCCTGAAGACGAAGACCCTACTCAAACTGCGCTTTAAACGCCGCCATCTGCAGCTGTAAGTCGGCTACTTCACCCCGCAGGGCGGCAACCTCCTCCTCCAGCTTGGCAATTCGCTCGTTTTCCGCCAGTACCCGCTGCCGGGCAGCCTCGGGGCGCGCTTCAGAACTCTCTTCGAAGCACTGCGGCATTCCGGAAAAAAGCTGGGCATACCGCCCCTCTTTCCTCCCCGGCTGGCGTGGCATCAGGGCCACCAGCGGCTTTTCCCGCACCATCAATTCCTGCAGCACCTCTTCAACGGCACCCAGGTCGCCGAACGGATGCATCCGTTCCCCCCGGGTGCGCAACTCGCCAACGGTCTGGGGACCGCGCAGTAGCAGTTCGCAGACAATCGCCAGTTCAGCCGGCATCAAGCCTGATTTTTCGGCCAGCAGGTGGCGGTATTTCGGAACGCGCCCGCCGTCTGCGGAAAGAACCACCAGCTGTTTGAAGCGGAGTGAATCAAGGGCCCGTACGACATCTTCCTCCGCCAGAGCCATGGCTGGATCGCGGTTGGACTTCTGGTTGCAGGCGTTAGTGAGAGAATTGAGCGACAACGGGTAATATTCCGGCGTCGTCAGCTCCTTTTCTATCAGGCTGCCCAGCACGCGCACTTCATTTTCGTTGAGAGTTATGTCCACTTCAATCCCTTTAAGTCAATGAAACGTCGGCATTTTTTCCTGGAACAATACATACGGGCTGACAATCAGCATGGCGAACTTTTTATGAATATCCTCTTCCCAGGAGCGGATTTTTGAGTCTGATGGTTTGCCGATCATGCCGTTTTCCATCAGATGCTGGATGATTTCGACGTCATCGGCGGCAACTTTATGGGCGGTGTCGGCCAGATCAAGTGAATCATCAACCAGAATCAGGCCGCCTCGCTGCAAGTGGGCTCGCAGGCAGCTCCACTCGGCTTCATCAATTGTAAGGGCCATTTCTTCCTTGCTTGGTAGCATCTGCCACTCCCTCTGCTCTGAATCTTGGGTCATCTTTGCCACTTCCGGTACCACGCCTTTTATCACGCGACGCAGACAAAGTCCATGCCTTCCTGCCACCCGCGCCTTTCCGCAACGCCCCGGAACTGTTCGCGCGCACCGCGCACGCCGATGGCCACGATCATTTTTCTGCCATTCAGATGAAGCTTTTCGGGGGAGATTACCGGCGCATCATGCAGAATACGCCCGATCTTTCGCGGATCAACATCCAGCCAGGTGGAAACCGTCACATCTGAAGCAGCCAGCACGCGCCGCCACGCACGTGCTTCGACTCCCGCACCTGCAATAACGACGTCGCGGGTGTCCGTTAGAAAACCGTGCAGCAGGTGGCGGCATTTGCAGGCGCGGAAGGCGTGGGATGCATATTCATCCATCGTGCGGGTGGCGCGTTCGGGGTGGTCACGCCAAAACAGGAGTGTTTGCGGCAAACGGGCAAACCGTACACCGGCAGCCGCCATGCGCAGCCAGAGATCATAGTCCTCCGGCCAGCAGTTGTCCTGGTACCCCCCCAGCTCCTCCATGATTGTCCGGCGCGTCATGATGGAGGGGTGGACAAAGGGGGATTCTACAAACAGATCGCGGGTGACCAGAGAATGATCGGTCAGGCTGTTCTGCCAGGTTTCATAGTCAATCATGCCATTCTTGAGACCGGTTCGCGGGAAATGGCGGAAGCCGCAGGCTACCAGCCCCGTATCAGGGTGTGTGTCCATGTGGGCGGCCTGCAGTTCCAGCCGCCGGGGATGGCAGATATCATCGCCATCCATGCGGGCCAACAGCGGCCCACCGCAGGCGGCAAGACCGGCGTTAAGCGCCGCCACCAGTCCGTTTCCCTTGTTCCTGATCACACGCACACGGCGGTCTCTGCTAGCGGCTTCGGCAAGAATTGCGGCCGTCCGGTCGCTTGAGCCGTCGTCAACCGCAATCAGCTCCCAGCCGGAAAAGGTCTGGCGGTACAGCGAGTCCAGCGCTGCCTGCAGGTAGCGCTCTTCGTTGCGGACCGGCATGAGGATTGAAATTTTGGGCATGATATTGATCGCTATTTCCGGCGGTGACCGGGTATGAGTCGCTGAAGAAAAAGCAGCGAAAAAAGGGTGATTGACAACGTCTTGCTAATAAAAAAGTTTCTTTGGCAAACTGCGCTGAATAGTCTGCATATATACTTCGGAACCATTATCCACTCCGTCTGCCGGATGTGCCAGCAGAAGATCATCGGAGCGGTAGGGGATAACAGAGGCCCATAAACCGTCACTGCTGGTGTTACAGGTGCCTTTCCAGGGATCAACAGGGCGGTACATCGCCCCTTCGGCTTTATAGACGCCAAAATGCAGGTGCGGAATCTGCGAATTTCCGGAGCTGGCGACGTCGCCGAGATGCTGCCCGCGCACGATTTTATCCCCGGGTGCGACCGTTAGCGAATTCTTGCGGAGATGGGCATACAGTGTCAGGTACCTGGTGTTGTCGAGTGTGTGTTCGACAACGACAAAGTTGCCGGCATTGAAGCCAAG
>JBAQPK010000257.1:0-3055 GCA_049305715.1 Desulfuromonadaceae bacterium
AAAGCTTATCGATCAGGATAAACCCGCCCAGAGTGCGGTTAATTCCAAAGGGTTCAAAAACCACGGCCTGGTTGAGGCTGATATTTACCACTCCGATTTCATTCAGTCCCAGTGACCTGGCCGCCAGGTGTGCACCGCTGTTCATGTCCTCACAATACTTGATCGAAGAAACAGTGACTGTAACCTCCTTGGAATGCAGCTTGATCAGATAGGGGCGTCCGGCAAGTAGTGGCTGCTCCGACATCCAGAGCAGACGGGCCTCGAACTGGTCAGACACCTGGGGAGGGTCATCGGCGGAGACGATCATGTCCCCACGACTGATATCGATCTCATCGGCAAGTGTAAGGGTAACAGCTTCGCCGACCCCGGCACGATTCAGGCTCCCCTGCCAAGCTACGATCTCCTTGACCCGGCTCGTAATCCCGGAAGGGAGAATCCGCACCGCATCCCCAGGCCGCACCTCTCCCTGCGCCACCCGGCCGCAGAAACCGCAAAAATCCGGATTGGGGCGATTGACACACTGCACCGGCATGCGAAATCCCTGACAGGTCCCGGCGACATCCGTCTCTACCGAATCAAGGTATGTCAGCAGGCTGGGGCCTGAATACCAAGGGGTTCGAGGACTGGGAACAACAATATTATCTCCCGCAAGGGCGCTGAGTGGGATCGCCTGTATGTTCAAGAAACCATATTTTTCGGTAAACTGAATAAACTCAGCGACTATGCCGCTAAAGGTTGCTTCACTGAAACCAGCCAGATCCATCTTGTTGATCACCAGCGCTACATGGCGGATCCCCATCATTGACACGATACGGCTGTGGCGTCTGGTCTGGGGCAATACCCCCTTGCGTGCGTCAATCAGGATAACAGCCAGGTCGGCGGTGGAGGCGGCGGTGGCCATGTTGCGGGTGTACTGCTCGTGTCCGGGGGGATCGACCACGATAAAACGCCGATGTTCCGTGGCAAAGAAATGGTAGGCCACGTCCAAGATAATACCCTGCTTTCGCTCTGTCTGCAGGCCATCCACCAGCGGGTCGAAGGCGATCTGATCCCCTTGGGTGTCGTACTGCAGCGAGTCCTTTTCGAACGTTGACAACTGATCGTCAGAGATAGGCTTTGATTCATGCAGCAGCCGCTCGATCAGAGTTGACGTGCCGTCATTCACGCTGCCGCAGATGATAAACCGGAGGGTATGCCGTTTTGTAATCATCAGAAATAGCCCTCCAGCGGCAGTCGCTCGTTATCCACCATGATCCAGATTCCGCCCCGTGATGTATCCGTCATAGTAATGCCTTTACAAGGGTCCTGAGGCTGAGTGCGCACACCAGAATACCCACCAGTATCGTCAAGGCTCGCGGTGGTGCCTTGCGGCAGCTCCAGGCCGCCAGCGGTGCAGCCAGCGCACCTCCTGCGATCAAGCCGGCGATGATGTTCCACTGCGGGACCTTGAGGAGGAGTATCAGTGTCGCTGATTCAACGACCGCAACGAAGAACTTTGCAAAGTTTATCGAACCGACGACGATATGTGTCTGATTTCCCCGCAGAACCAGAGTCGATGTAACCACCGGCCCCCAACCACCACCACCGATCACATCCACAAGCCCCCCGATAAAACCGAGTGGTCCCAGCCTTGTCTCTTTTTTCTGTATCTCAGGCTGACGGATGCCGGTAAAAAGCATTCTCATGCCTATTATCAGGAGCATTCCGGCAATTATCGGCCGCATTATACTTACCGGGAGATATACCACGACAAAAGCGCCGATGAATGCCCCCAGCGCACCGAACAGGGCGAGACGTTTGAAAATAGCAGCATCCACGTTGCCGTATCTGAAATGTGAAAGGCCGGAGAAAAGGCGGTTGGCAACCTCAGAAGAGTGGACCGTGGCGCTTACCATTGCGGGCGGAATGCCCATGGCCAGCAGCACCGATGAGCAGGTCACGCTGTATGCCATACCGAGGCAACTGCCGATCGATTGCGCTACAAAACCTAACAGCACACTGTATGTAAAGGTCGAATCAAAAAACGTATTCATGGGGGCGGCTACCGTTCGCCGAAGGATTCAGTCAGGGTCTTGCGCAGCGGCTTGAGGAGATACTCCAGCACCGTCCTGTCACCGGTACGGATATCAACCTGGGCGGTCATCCCCGGGAGGATATCCAGAACCCGGCCCGTCTGCGTTTTTACCGGATTGCCCGACGTGGTGACATGAACCCGATAGTAGGTCTGCTCGCCCGATTTGGATTCTTCCTTGATGGTGTCGGCACTGACGTAGGACAGTGTCCCGGCCACCGCTCCGTGCGTCGTATAATCAAAGGCATCAAAACGGATTGTGGCCTGCAGCCCCGGTTTCAGCAGAGCGACGTCGGAGGGCCGGACCTTTGTCTCGACGATCAGCTGGTCATCAAGGGGAACGATCTGCAGCATCTCCTCGCCGGCCCTGAGCACGCCCCCCTGGGTTGTTATGCGCACATTTTTCACGATTCCGGCCACCGGCGCCCTGAGTACGCTGTCCTCCAGCTGCTGGGCCCGCGGCAGCCTCACCTGCTCATTCTGGCCGATATCGTCCTCGGTCTTGGCAAGCTCGGCCCGTGCATCCTGATAGTACTTGTTCCTGCGGTTGATGAGCTGTGCTTCGGCATCGTTCAGGGCACGCTCGGCCCTGATAACCTCTGAGCGGCTGACGTCACCGGTTTTCGCCAGTTCGGATACCAGGCGGGCGTCCTCCCGGGCAAGCTTGACGGCAACTGTCAGGGTACGAAGCTCTTCCTCGAGACTTTGCCGTTTCTGCGTAAACAGGGACTTCTGCACGGTTATGATCTCGGGGAAACGGGTAACCCCGGGGGGGAATGTGATGGCCGGGGCGCTGGTTACCTCTGCCCGCAGCCTGGCTGCCTGGGCATAGAGTGCTGCCAGGCGTGCGTCCAGCTCCTTCACCTGGGCGGCAAAGCGGGTCTGATCCAGAACAGCCAGAACCTCTCCCTGCTTGACCGAATCCCCTTCCTTCACCTTCAGGGACTTCAGCACCCCGCCGTCAACCGCCTGGATAACCTGAAC
>JBAQPK010000258.1:0-6179 GCA_049305715.1 Desulfuromonadaceae bacterium
ATTCATGAAGGCCTGGATCGCGAAATAGTACCGGACAGCGTTGCGCTCTATCGAGCCGCGAGGCCCGCCAATATAGACGGGCTTGCCGTTTTTGTCCGTTCCGGTCACCGTGAACCCCACTTTGCTCCGACCGACTGTCGCAAAATAGAACTTTGCCGCGAGACGAAGTGCAGCACTGTCGCTGTATTCATAACTGACGTGGACAAAGGTCCTGTTCCCATCAAGGGGCAGGGCCTCGAACCTCATCCTGTGGTCCTCCGTGCCGAAAGGGCCTGCATCGGCAGTGAGCATGATATCCAGATACCCCGGCCGCTGATCAATTTTCCGGTAGTGGTACATGACTTGACTCGCGTCTTCCGGAGGTTGATAGCCTTTGCGACCGATGTAAAAGATCAGCAGCCAGGCGCCCGACTGTTCATTGTAGGTGCACGCCTTGACATTAGGATGGAGGGATACGATTTCGCACCAGTTTGCCGGGACCTTGAGCATGTTGTTAACGTTGCTGAAGGGATAGTCGAAGATCCCGTAGACATCCACATGCACTCTGTCATCCCGCTCAAAAGACTCCAGATAGAGAGGAAGGCCGAAGCTGCTTTTCTCCACTCTGGCGATGTTCCTCTGATAGGTGTCGAGCAGGATGGCTTCGCCCTGTTGAAGCTTTTCGACGGCTGAGGCGGAACCGGCATAAAAGAGAACCACAACTGCAAGCAGGAGCAGAAAAAATTTAGAAAGGATTCTGAACTTATGCATCTGATTCACATGAACCATTTTTTACCATAATGAACCTACCGTTGGCGAAATGTTACAACCACAGAACGAATAATTGACAAACCAATCCCTGGTCTGGACAGCCTGACCATCGGCGAGCAGTGTGACGCTGTTCCCCCTTCGTCAGCGGGGTTTCTGTGCAGTCGGCGTCTCATCAATCACTTCAGAGACGTCCGGCAAGGACGCGCATCCATTGCTGAAGCCCAGGATGGATACGAGCAGAAAAGACAAAATGAGTGGCTTCAAGTTTTTCATTGATACCATTTTATCACAAAAAATACTCATCTCCATAGATGCTCCGGGGGTATTCGTCATCATTCGGCAGATCTTATACGTGTATTACCGTTTGAACAGGCCGCACGGCTTCCAGCATGACCGACCGCAGAGCATCCTCCAGAACAGGAAAAAAAATGGATATGGAGTGAGGGTGGGTGGAAAGCAGTCCGTCATGTGTAACATAACTTTCATATATGACAGACTTCGTTGAGGCGGCAGGTGAAAATTCCATGGGATTGATAGCTTTAACGTGCCGATCGAAATCCGGCCTGAGCGTTGACAGTTCATCAGCGAGAGATATAATTATCCAGCTACCGGCGGTTTTTTTGATTTTGTCGGACGTCCGCCTATCATGGAATGAACGGTATGAGTACACAAAGGGGAAAAAAACTGCTTATCGCGGGTGGCGTTGCCTCTCTGGTCGTAATCGCCGCAATTGCCGCTCTCCTGTTGTTTGACATCAATACGTTCAAGTCGAATATCGAATCCGCTGCCTTTGACGCAACCGGCCTGGAAGTCAAGATCAAGGGGAAGTTGGGGCTCTATTTCTTTCCCTTTGGCGTATCGGCTCAAGATATTCATGTCACCGGCACGGGAGGCGAAATCATTTCCGCCGAAAACCTCAAACTGGGGGCGGAGTTGATGCCCCTGCTGAAAAAACAGCTCAAAGCCACCAGGTGCGAGCTTATCAAGCCGCACATCACCATCGTAAAAGACGGTGAGGGAAGATATAACTTCGAAAGTGCTGAAAACAAATCGACGAAATGGGGGCGTAAAGCAGTTGTCAGCCTGAATGAACTCAAACTGTCCAAAGGGGTGTTCGTCTATCTGGACAAGAATACTGGGGGGAAAACGGATCTGAAAGATTTTAATCTGTCGATCAAGGGTCTTTCGATAGAGAACCTCTCGGAAGGTATCTTAAAAAGTGCCTCGTTTACGGGAACCTTCGACTGCAAGGAGGTGCTGCGAAAGGGCTTCAGAATCGAGAATTTGAGGACCACTGTGAAGGCGGTCAAGGGGAAATACAATTTCGCACCTCTTACCATCGGGGCGCTCGCAAACGTTGACAGCAAGTCGGGTGAAAAAACCGAGTTACTGGGAATCAATCTGGCTGTCAGGGATCTTTCGGTTGTGAACACCCCGGGAGAAGCCATACAAAAAATTTCATTCACGGGGGACATGGACTGCAAGGAGGTACGGAAAAAGGACTTCAAAATTAACAATGTCAAGAGTTCTGTTAAAGCGGAGAAGGGGGTATTCCATCTCAAACCCTTTACCATGGATATCTTTGGCGCGAAGGGTGAGGGAGATGCCACGCTGGATACGTCGGAAACAGACGTTTTGTATAAAATTAATCTGAAGATATCAAGGCTGGACTTTGAAAAATTCGGGCAGGCCTTCGGCATAAAAAAAGTGATCGGTGGCAAAGGGGATCTTGTTGCAGCCATAGCACTGAAAGAAAAAGGGAGTCGCATGCTGATGAGCAGCCTGGATGGTACTTTTTCTCTCCGGGGTGACAATCTTGTCATCTATAGTATGGACCTCGACAAGGTCCTCTCGAAGTATGAAACGAGCCAGGAGTTCAACCTCGTCGACCTCGGCGCTTTCTTTATCGCCGGCCCTCTCAGCACCTTTGCTGTCAGGGGGTATCGTGCCGGAGATTTATACAACCAGACCCGGGGAGGAAATGGTGCCATCACGCACTTCAATTCCCACTGGAAGATCAAACGCGGCGTGGCAGACGCTGTGGACTGCGCACTTGCTACGCAGCATAATCGGGTTGCCCTCAAAGGCAGGCTCGATCTTGTCAGCGAGCGCTATGATAATGTCATAGTGGCGCTTCTCGATGACAAGGGATGTGCAAAGTTCAAACAAAGCATCAGCGGTCCCTTCCGCAAGCCCCGGATCAGTGCGTTGAGCGCTGCTGAGTCCCTTGCCGGCCCATTCTCCCATCTTTACACGAAGGCAAGGCGTTTTGTCCAAGGGGGCAAATGTGAGGTACTTTATAACGGTTCTGTGCAGCAACCCCCAAAATAAATTCCCACAGGTAAAAATTTACGGGGCATTGTCAGGCCGTGCAGTTACTCTTTCCTGATTATTCGGATTCTGTTACGTGCGGTGTGATTCCTTCTTCCTGTACGCCTTAATATTTAGCGGCCTCCGCTATTTTCAACTGATCGCGCTGCAGGCCTCAGGTACAACGTCCGATCCTGCTGCAGGAAAAAACGGGGGGATAACCTGGTTATTTCCCCGTTCCGTTTTATGTGGTACTGTTTGATGAAAGCGGGTATCGATTCATGGCCCGCAGTATTTTTCAGCTTTGCAGGATGTGACGGCGGCCTTTGACGGATATCCGGCGACCTTTGACGGATATCCGGCATCCACAGAAACGCGCCTTACTGTATAACTAATGAAATCAGCGAATTATGCGGTATAATCAAAAGCTCATACTTGGCACCATAGTTGTAACTCATCCTTTGAGTCACACCGCGGGGTTTGCAGCAGAAACAAATAACAGTTGAACAAGGAGACGTAATGCGAGCAAAATCGATTCTTTCAATGGTGGCCGTGACAGCAGTCGTCATGACCTTCGGCATCAATGAGGCCGGGGCTGCGGTTTCCGTTCAGGTAGGCACTCCCAATCTGAGTTTCAGCATCAGTGATTACCAGCCGGCACCTCCGAACGTATACGTCCTGAACGACGGCGGTCGTCCGTACTATATGGAGAGAGATCGCCGAGTGTACATGGAAAAGAAACATCATGGCAAACACAAGAAGAATCATAACAGGGGACGTGGCCATGATGACGGCCACGGCAAACGCGGCCATTAACAAGGAAGACGTTCTTGTCTTCGGATTTTACGTACTGTTTCAATGTACGATTAATCCGAAAACCTGCCACCCCGATCTCCTCCCGGACAAGAAGGGCCCAAAAGGCCTGAGGAGCGGTGATGGCTAATCTGAGTACAAAGAGGAGGTCGAAATGAAGAAGTTTCGCTATGGATTGATTGCGCTGTCTATGCTGTTCTGTTCGGCGACGTTTGCCGGAGCCGAGGTGAGCATCGGTATCGGTATCGGGCTCCCCAACCTGAGCATCGGCATCAACCTGCCGTTGTACCCGGAACTGGCTCCGGTTCCGGGCTACCCGGTCTACTATGCTCCACGGCTGAATGCCAATTACTTCTTTTACGATGGCATGTACTGGGTCTACCAGGATGACAACTGGTACGCGAGCACCTGGTACAACGGACCCTGGGCGCTTGTGGAGCCGTACGCGGTGCCGGTGTTCGTCCTGCGCATCCCCGTTCGCTATTACCGCCAGCCTCCCGTGTATTTCCGAGAGTGGCAGCCGAATGCGCCTCCCCGCTGGGGGCATCACTGGGGCCGCGATTGGGAGCATCGCCGGAGGGGTTGGGACCGGTGGAACCGCAGTTCCGTTCCGGCACGTGCGCCGCGCCCCACCTACCAACGGCAGTATACAGGGGACAGGTATCCCCGCCAGATTGAGCAGCAGCAGACACTGCGAAGCCGGAGTTACCGTTATCAGCCGCGTGACACAGTGATCCGCCAGCACATCCAGCAGTATCCGGGACAGAGGACCTCCGCTCCCGCCCAGCGGGGACGGCAGCAGGAGCAACAGTTCAGGGATCCAAGGCCGCAGGGAGCCCCGGCCGAAACACGTCCGCAGCCGCCGCAGCGTGGTGGTGAAAACATTCAGAGACCCGCCCCGGTTCAGGAGCGCAGGCAACAGCCGGGGGTTATGCAGCGTGAGCAACAGGCGCCTCGGCCGCATGTCCAAGAGCAAAAACCGCATGGCAAGGGAGAAGCGCAGGATCCCAGGGAGCGCGGGCAAGGGCAGGACAGAGACGAGGAGCGGGGACGGGGACGCAACAATTAGCCCCGGGATTGTCCATTAAAACCCACAAACCGGTCATTCCCATGTTTACACGGGTATGACCGGTTTGTTACTGGTGCGTATAACTGGGGGTTGCTATCATGGATAAGCGGACAGAATATGTTGAAAAGCTCTCTGCGCAGATGGTCGAATGGGATGTGCAGATCGACCTGCTCAGGGACAAGGCAGAAAGTGCCACGCCCGAGGCGAAGTATGACTATTCAGCCTCGATAGCGGCTTTGCAGCTCAAGCGGGATGAGGCTGCGGAAAAGCTGCAAGGCATATCGACCGCCGGCGATGATGAATGGGAAGAGCTCAAGGAAGGAATGGAACATGTCTGGGGCGAGGTCAGGAGTATCCTGCACGATGCTATCATGAGGATTAAATGAGCACGGCGGCCCGAAATCCGGACAGCGGAGCCTCCATGCAGACATTGATCGATCTTTTCAATACGTTTGAAACGCTGGGAGATAAAACCGCCTTTGTAAACCGCACCGGCGTACGGCGGATCAGAGTTTCCTATCGGGAATTTCACGATCTTGCTCTGAAGATGGCAAGCCTGCTGGAGCAGAACGGCGTGGCAACGGGGGACAGGGTTCTGCTCTGGGGCCCCAACTCTTCCTGGTGGGCGGTAGCCTATTGGGGAATCATCATCCGTGGCGCGGTCGCCGTCCCGGTTGACTTCATGTCCGATCTGGCGCGTGCGGAATCCATCCGCGGCCTCACGGATGCAAAAGTCGTCCTGCAAAGCCGTTTCAAACCGGAGCGGATGACCGCAGCGGTGTCGCTGCTGCTGGAAGAGCTGCAGTACCTGCTTGAAGACATCCAGCCGATCGGCCAGCGAGCATCCCCTGCACCGGAAGATATGGTTCAGCTCATCTATACTTCCGGCACCACCGGCAATCCGAAAGGGGTGATCCTCACCCACAAGAACCTGATTGCCAACATGATCCAGATAAACAGCCAGGTGCCGATCATCACCTCCCGGTTCACCTTTCTCTCCCTGCTTCCGCTCTCCCACATGTTCGAGCAGATGGGCGGTTTTTTCACCCCGCTCTACCGCGGCGCGGCGATCGTCTATCTGCGCACCCTCAAACCCTCCGCGATCATGGAAGCGCTGGGCGAGGAGGACATCTACGTCATCATGTCTGTTCCCCGCCTCATGCAACTGCTCAAAACGTCGGTCGAGCGGGAATTTGAGGAAAAGCACCTCTCCGGTCTGTTCCGGGTGGTATCACTG
>JBAQPK010000259.1:0-2656 GCA_049305715.1 Desulfuromonadaceae bacterium
GTATAGTACCATCCATATGCCCTGCAGCCGTTACCGTTCCGGGCACCGCATGGCATTCGCTACAAGCGATGGCGTTGCTGATATTCGACGTTCCAACCAAGTGGGCGGTATGGGCACCTACCCTGGCATCGGTGTTTATGGTCACTTTCGGGATGGCTGTGGAGTAGAACGGATTTGTAGCGGCTGCACCGTGACATTTAGTACATTGGGTGGCCGAGAAGGGGAACCCGTTGACAGGGGCTGTGCTTGTGGCACCCCAGGTGGGTGCACCCTGGCCATGGCAGTTGGTTGCGGAACAGGTATTAGAAGCCAAAGTCCAGAGAGGGTTTGCACCTTGTCCTGTAAAGGCAACTTTGACACTGGCAGCAGTTGCCGCTACACGATTGCTGGAACCATGGGTGGCAGTAGTTGTCCCGCCGCCGTTATGACAGGTGGCGCATGTCGTGCCGGTGATTGCGGCATGTATTGTATGCGACCCAGCTACATTCGGGAAACCGGTACCGTTCGGCAATCCGTCGGTTGCGCTTGCGCCATGGCAATCCCAGCAGGATGAGGTCCCGGACGGAGCCCTCAGACCCTGCAGATGGCAGCCGGTGCAAATTGGGGCGGTTCCGACAGCGACTGGATATGCGCCCCCCGCTGCAGTGCTATGGCAACCGGTACAACTGGACCATGGCGTGGTGCCTGCGGCGCTCAGATGCAGAGATCCGCCATAAGGGAAGACATGGCCGCCTGGCGTCTCGACCAAGCCGTTGATATGATGCGTCGGGTCGGTAAAGCCGGTTCCGGAGGAGTTCACATGAGGGTGGCATCCGATGCAATCCGTAGCCAGCATGCCGGCATGGTTTTCCGTAAGAGGTGGATATCCGTGGCATTGGGCACAGTAGCCTGATCCCGAAGTGCCGGCTGTACCGCCCGTACCCAGTACAGACGTTGTCGCGAATGGAGTCCCCCAGACAGGTGCCGTTCTGGCGGGGCTGTTTTGCGGCAGCAGCGTGGTATTGCCACCATGGCACCAGGTGGTTGCGCATGAAGTGGCATTCGTCGTCTGTGATTTTGCCAAAGTTCCATTAAAAGCAACCTGTATAGTACCATCCATATGCCCTGCAGCCGTTACCGTTCCGGGCACCGCATGGCATTCGCTACAAGCGATGGCGTTACTGATATTCGACGTTCCAACCAAGTGGGCGGTATGGGCACCTACCCTGGCATCGGTGTTTATGGTCACTTTCGGGATGGCTGTGGAGTAGAACGGATTTGTAGCGGCTGAACCGTGACATTTAGTACATTGGGTGGCCGAGAAGGGGAACCCGTTGACAGGGGCTGTGCTTGTGGCACCCCAGGTGGGTGCACCCTGGCCATGGCAGTTGGTTGCGGAACAGGCGCCGTATCCTGTCCCTGGAGCAACCCCTCCCCCTTTTGAATACGCTGCGCCTGCAGCGTTCCCTGAAAAAGAGATCTCAATTGTTCCGTCTGCATGTTTTGCCGTTGCCGCGAACGGTGGATTGGGATCCTTGCCGGCGCCGTTGTGGCAGGTAGGGCAGCTGTACCCGGCTGTTTGTGCATGCTTGACATGGCTTCCCGTAGCGGCAGTGCTGGTCGCCATATTAGCGTGGCAAAGGCCGCAATCCACAGGCCCTGTTCCCCAAACCGGGGCGGCAAACTTCGAAGGAACACCGACTCCTCCACTCCCCTGAACATTGCTGTGACAGTAGACATTGGAACAATATTCATATCCATTGCCCGGAGAATTGTTCCCCTGGTAATAGCTTGGAGTTGCCCCGTTGGTTGCGGCTGTGCCGGTGAAACCGATGGTGATGACCCTATCCACGTGGGTGGCAACAGATACCGCATTGCCTGTTGCTGAATAGCCGGCGCCATGGCAGGAGGAACAATCGTAACCATACCCCTGGACATGTCGCTTGTGGCTGCCGGTTGCCGTGGAGATGTTGGACAGCTTCACCATGGATGCGTGGCAGGAACCGCAGGTCACCGCGGGGCCGTTCCAGGCAAGGCCTGGAGTGAAGGAAGTTGGAGCCCCCACGCCTGTTGATCCCTGGACGTTACTGTGGCAATAAAGGTTTGAACAGGCGGCAGAGCTCGAATCCCATGCCCCGCCATTTGCAAATGAGTTGAATGCAACGTCCTTCACTCCGTTGGTGTGCAGTGAACGGGCTGTCATGGTGCCAAAAATGGCGGAGTTGCCGGACGCCGTCCCGGCATGACAGGCAGTGCAGGTGAAGTTCGGGTTTGCCCCATACCCATTGATGTGTTTGGTATGAGATGCTGACCATGTCGGAGAAGGATCGCTGGCCGCGCTGTGGCATGTTCCGCATTCACCGGCTGTGCCGATGATTGTCCCCTTGCCCCCGTTCCATGACGGAGTGGTTATTGTGATGGTGGTTCCCCCACGAGGATTGGCGTTACTGTGGCAATAAACAGTGGAGCAGGTTTGGGCTGCCTTGTCATAGACCGGAGACAAACCGCCCGTTGCGGAAACCGTACCGGCCGTAACATTGAATACGTCCTGATATATACCGTCTTGGTGGTTGTTACCATTATGGCAGTTTACGCATGCCTTCTGGTATGGAGTGCTTGCATGCGAACCATGGCCGGATACACTCTCGTCGGTGAAGGAGGGGGTATTTACATAACC
>JBAQPK010000260.1:0-5132 GCA_049305715.1 Desulfuromonadaceae bacterium
GTGTTAAATGGCATGACGGCGCGCCGCTGACTTCAAAAGATGTGCTCTACACATACCATGTCACGATAGACCCCAAAACTCCCACCGCTTATGCCGAAGATTTCAAACAGGTAAAAAGCATCACGGCTCCCGATTCACATACGGTACGAGTGACGTATGACTCGCCCTTTGCGCCGGCCCTGGCGTCATGGGGGGTGAATATACTCCCCGCTCATCTTCTGGAAGGGAAAGACATTACCAGCAGCCCCCTGGCTCGAAAGCCGGTCGGCACCGGTCCCTACCGCTTCAAGGAATGGGTTTCAGGCCAAAAAATCGTGCTTGAGGCGAACAATGATTATTTCGAAGGGCGTCCCTATATTGACCGGTATATCTATCGCATTATCCCCGACAGTTCCACCATGTACATGGAACTTAAAGCGGGGGCGATAGATCTGATGACCCTGTCTCCGGTTCAGTATGCCCGTCAGACCTCATCCAGAAGTTTCACCACCCGTTTCAATAAATACCGGTATCCCTCTTCCAGTTATCTGTACATGGGGTACAATCTGCGTCACCCACTGTTTAAGGACAAGCGCATCCGGCAGGCCATGACCGCCGCCATCAACAAGGATGAACTGATCCAGGGGGTGCTGTTCGGTATGGGGCAGCGGGCCCACGGGCCGATCGTACCGGGACGTTGGGCCTATAATCCCGCTGTCAAGGATATCGGCTATGATCCGAAGCGGGCAGCAGAGCTTTTGGCAGAGGCCGGCTGGAAGGAAAAAAACAGCGACGGAATCCTCGTAAAGGATAGCAAACCATTCCAGTTTACGATCCTGACCAACCAGGGGAACCAGCAGCGCCTGATGACGGCCCAGATTATCCAGCAGCGTCTGCGCCAGGTCGGGATCGACGTTAAAATACGTATCGTTGAGTGGGCCGCCTTCCTGAAGGAATTCGTCAATAAAGGGAACTTTGAAGTCGTGCTGCTGGCATGGAGCATCTCCCAGGACCCGGATATGTACGATATCTGGCACTCCAGCAAAACAAATGTCGGCGAGCTTAATTTTGTGGGTTACAAGAATCCGGAAGTTGATCGTCTGCTCATTGAGGGGCGTAGCACCTTCGATATCGAAAAGCGCAAACGGGCGTATTTCCGCATTCAGGACATCCTGGCCGACGAGCAGCCGTATACCTTCCTCTATGTGCCGGACGCGCTGCCGGTCGTAAGCTCCCGTGTTCGCGGCGTCGAGCCCGCTCCCGCCGGCATCGGTCACAACCAGATCAAATGGTATGTGCCGAAAAACGAGCAGGTGTACTGATTATGCCCCGTTATCTTATAAAACGTATCCTGATGCTGATCCCGCTGATGATCGGCATTACCCTGATCACCTTTTCGGTGATCCACCTGGCTCCCGGCGAACCGGTCGAGATGCAGATGGCGATGAATCCCAAGGTCGGCAAGGAGGCCAGAGAACGGCTCACGAAGTTTTACGGCCTCGATAAACCGCTGCATGAACAGTACTTCAGCTGGGTCGGTAAAATTGTCCGGCTTGATCTGGGGCGTTCTTTTTCTTCGGATAATCGTCCGGTGCGGGACAAGATCACGGAGCGGCTGCCGGTTACCATTTCGTTAAACGTGGTTGCCCTGCTGATCGAATTCGGTCTGGCGATTCCGATCGGAATACTGGCCGCCACCCGTCGCGATACGTTGCTTGACAAGGGTATCACCGTCTTTGTCTTTGTCGGTTTTGCCGTGCCGACCTTCTGGCTGGCGCTGCTGCTCATGTATTTTTTCGGCGTCAGGCTGGGATGGCTGCCGATCTCGGGTCTGCATACGCTGGGGAGTGACGCCTGGGGAACGCTCCCCTATCTGTGGGACCTTGCCAAGCATCTGATCATGCCGGTCATGGTGGCATCTTTCGGGAGTTTGGCCGGACTGTCCCGCTATATGCGCTCTGCCATGCTGAACGTCATCAGCCAGGATTACATTACCACCGCCCGTGCGAAAGGGCTGCCGGAGCGGACCGTGATTTATAAACACGCCCTGCGAAACGCCCTGCTGCCGCTGATAACGCTGCTCGGTTTCTCAATTCCCGGCCTGATCGGAGGCAGCGTTATTTTTGAAACCATTTTTGCCATTCCGGGAATGGGTCAGCTCTTTTATCAGGGAGTCATGTCCCGGGACTATCCGGTCGTCATGGGTATTCTGGTGATCGGGGCGTTTTTGACACTGATCGGCAATCTGCTTGCCGATCTCTGCTATGCTCTGGCTGATCCGCGAATCCGGCATGGAGAGGGGTAGGGGAGATGGATATTACCCATTCATATCTGGTATCGATCTTCTGGCCGCGTTTTCGGCGTAACCGCCTGGCCCTGTTCGGCGGCGGCGTCGTTCTGGCGCTTTTCGCCGTGTCGTTGCTGGCGCCGCTGATCGCCCCGTATGATCCCAGCGCCATCAACGCCTGGAAGGTGCTCTCATCCCCTTCGTGGCAGCATTGGTTCGGTACCGATGAACTTGGCAGGGATGTTTTCAGCCGGGTTCTCTATGGCTCACGGGTATCGCTCAAGGTTGGATTTGTGGCGGTAGGAATCGCGGTTTCGATAGGAACCGTGGTCGGCCTGGTATCCGGATATTACAGCGGTCTGGTCGATGCCACGCTGATGAGAGTCGTGGATATCATGCTTTGTTTTCCGGCCTTCTTTCTGATTCTGGCGATCATCACCTTTCTGGAGCCATCGATCTGGTACATCATGATGGTGATCGGCCTGACCGGCTGGATGGGAGTGGCGCGTCTGGTTCGCGCGGAAACCCTCTCGATTCGCGAAATGGATTATATTCTTGCCGCACGCTGCATCGGCTGTTCGAACAGCCGGATCATTTTTCGTCACATTCTACCCAACGCCGTCTCGCCGGTGCTTGTCTCCGCAACACTCGGCATCGCCGGTGCCATCCTGACCGAATCGGCCCTGTCGTTCCTCGGTATCGGCGTGCAGCCCCCCACACCCAGTTGGGGCAACATTCTCACCTCCGGCAAGGATTACATCGAATTTGCCTGGTGGTTGTCACTCTTTCCCGGAATGGCCATTCTGGTGACGGTGCTCGCCTACAATCTGCTGGGAGAGGGGATTCGCGACGCTCTCGATCCCCGCGTGAAGCGCTGATCTGTTCGGATGATGAAGGCTGGATATCCTGCCTCAGGCTTCAACCGGTAATTCAAGCCCAAGCACCACCCCTCAAATATTTTCTACGTTTTATTACATCATATTTCCATTCCTGTACCTGGTTTTCATTATTCCTGCATCAGGTCATTTCAAACGATATACGAAACACAGCGTATTTTAATCCCCCTGATTAATTTGTTCCGGTTGGCGTCAAAAAACTAATTCCATTATAAAAACGGTTACACAACCTATAAAGCATATCAAATTAAATCACAAATCATGCCCATCAGCAGATGGATATATGAAAGAATATCCTATGGAAATAGTGGCATATAAAACAATTATTGAATCGTATCACAAATTATAAGGTGCTGTATTTTATAATAAATAAATCGTGCATGAAAGTAATAAAAAAATATATTGACAAATATAAAACAGCATACTAAATTTCACAAAATTCCTGTAATACTAGATTTGATTTATTGACTGCAAATTTCATATTATGAAAAGGAATTACTCAATGACAAGAGAAAAGGGTGCCTATTCGGTACAGGCCGTTATCAAAGCGATCGACCTGCTTGAAACTCTTGCTCAGGATGGAGATAACCCATCTCTTGTAATTATAGAAAAAAAGCTTGATCTGAGTCGTAATAAGGCATTTCGACTGCTCGCCACGCTTGAAGATAAAGGTCTGGTGGAAAGGAATGCCCTGACCGGCACGTACAGCCTGGGTCTCCAGGCGTTTCAAATGGCGCAGCATATACTGGGAAGCACCAATCTGATCCGTCTGGCCCATCCCGTTATGGAGGAGCTGGCCCATAAGCTGAATGAGGCGATTTACATAACCGTCATGAATAATGACGAAGTACTTTTTCTCGATATGGTGGACTCATTCCAGCAAGTGAAAGCGGTGGACCTTGTTGGCAAGCGCTTTCCCTTTTTCACCAATGCCGCCGGAAAAGTCCTGAAATCTGTTTCGTCGATTGATCTGCGCGGCAGGGGGAACAAAAAGCGGAATATTCCCAATCCCCAATTACTGGAAATTGAACTGGACGAGATCAGGAAGAGGGGTGTTGCTGTCGATTTTGGCGGCCTTGGGGAAGGAATATGCGCTGTTGCGGTTGTCATACGGGATTATGCTGGTAAAGTTGTCGGAGCGTTGACCCTGCTTGCCCCGTCTTTCAGGATGCTGCAGGATCGGCTTGAGCAGGAAATAATCCCATCCATGCTCGAAGGCGCCGAGGAACTTTCCTTGAAGTTCGGCTATATGAAAATTCCGGCTTGAGTTATACGTCTGAAGTTTATCCTAAGTTTATTCTGTGTTATTTCGGCGGAAAACTGCACGTATCCTGTTTTGAAGAACTCTGAAGTAAAATTTCTGACGAAAGGAGGTTTCAATCGGCAATTGAGAATCAGATGTTTGGGCAGCATCAACTTTTCAAGAAAGGAGTAACTCATGGCAGAAAAACAGTATGACTGGGCAGCAATCGCGAAGAACCCGAAGTTCGTAGAGTTGCATCACAAAAAACAGGCATTTCTTTTCGGCTGGTGGATCTTCTCAAGCGTCTATTACTTCCTGCTCCCTATCGGAGCGGCATACGCACCCGGTCTGTTCAAGATCAAGATGATCGGTGTCATCAACTTCGGCTACATCTTCGCTCTCTCCCAGTTTTTTGTTTCCTGGGCGTTGGCGCTCTACTATGCCCATGTGGCCAACAAGGATTTTGACCGGTTAACCAAAGAACTTATCGACGAACTTCATCTTTAGAAAAGGAGGATACGACATGACGTTAAAAAACATCATCATCGCCGCAACGCTGACCCTCTCTATTGCCGCAGCCGCCTTTGCTGAAGAGCCGAAGAACGCTCCCTCCGCTGCTGGCGCAGTCCCTGTCGCCACCGCACCGGCCACTCCCGGCGCACCTGTAGTAGCCGCACCCGGCGCCGCGACACCTGCCCCTGCAGCCGCAGCGCCACTGACCAAAAAG
>JBAQPK010000261.1:0-1744 GCA_049305715.1 Desulfuromonadaceae bacterium
CCGTACTGGGATCGGGGCAGGTTGTCCCTGTTCTGAATGTTGTTGATCTGATGCGATCCGCTGCCCGCGCCGGCAAGATAGCCGCAATTGCTCCTCTAACAGTAAGAGAAGCGGCAAAACGAACCGCGGTCCTCGTGGCGGAGGATTCGATCACGTCGCGGATGCTGCTTAAAAACATTTTTGCCTCGGCGGGGTTTGATGTTCATACCGTCGTGGACGGAATGGAAGCTTGGACGGCGCTTAAAGAGAAGCCCTTTGACATCGTCGTTTCGGATGTGGACATGCCGGGAATGAGCGGCTTCGACCTGACGGCCAAAATCCGGGGTGAAGCGAAATGGGCCGAACTCCCCGTCGTATTGGTCACCTCGCTGGAATCGAGGCAGGACCGGGAGCGGGGCGCCGATGCCGGCGCCGATGCCTACATCGTCAAAAGCAGTTTTGATCAGAGCAATCTACTGGAGGTGGTGAGGAGGCTGATATGATTACCGTTCTCATCGTCGATGACTCGGCAGTGGTAAGAAAACATATTGAATATATCTTAAGTTCCGACCCGGGAATCCAGGTGATCGGCCAGGCGGCCAATGCTGAGGAAGCGCTGGATTTTTTGAAGCTGCGCCAGCCCGATGTGATTACAATGGACATTAATATGCCGGCAATGGACGGGTTCGAGGCAACCCGCCGCATTATGGAGTCCAAGCCGGCGCCCATCGTGATCGTCAGCGCCAGTTGGAATCCCATGGATGTAGAGAAAACGTTCAAGGCCATGGAAGCGGGGGCGGTAGCGCTTTTGGAGAAACCGGCCGGTGTGGGGGGGCCGGATTTCGAGAAGAATGCCGCGGAATTTCTTGCGACAATCAAGCAGGCAGCAGCGGCCAATGTGATCCGGCTCCGGCCGCAACGCCCACCAAAGTCTGCACCCCGGGCGGTTCCCCCGCCACAGAGAAAGCAGCGGGTGATCGAGGTCGTCGCTCTCGGCGCCTCCACCGGCGGGCCACCGGCAATTCAACAGTTTCTTGCAGGGCTTCCCCCGGAGTTTGCCTTGCCTGTTCTGATTGTTCAGCATATTTCCAAAGGCTTTACCCGGGGCTTCGTGGACTGGCTGAATGGTTCATCGCCCCTGCAAGTATATGTTGCTACCCAGGGTGAACATATTTGGGGAGGTCGTGTCTATGTAGCGCCGGAAGGGTTCCAGATGGGTGTGAACAATGGCGGGATCGTAAAACTTACGGAGGATCCCCCGGAGCATTGGATGCGGCCTGCAGTGTCCTATCTTTTTCGGTCGGTGGCGCAGGCCTTCGGGAATACCACGGCGGGCATCCTGCTGACCGGGATGGGCATGGACGGGGCGGCTGAGCTCAAACTGATAAGAGATGCGGGCGGGATTACTTTCGCCCAGGACAGCGATAGTTCGATCATACACGGCATGCCCGGGGAAGCCATCAGGTTAGGCGCTGCCGACTACGTGCTGCCGCCTAAGGATATTGCCTCCGTGCTGGCCGACGTGGTGACAAAGAATGTGGACAACCGAACCGGCAAATAACTCGCGCTAGCTGTCAAAAGAGGAGGGCGTTGATGTCTGAAAAATTAAATGTTCTTGTTGTTGAAGACAGCCCGACGCAGGCCATGCAACTGAAGCGGTTACTGGAGAAACGCGGCTGCGTTGTGTTGATGGTCCGCAACGGACATGAAGCGCTGCAGAGGATCGCGGAAGCGAAACCCGGGATCGTGATCAGCGATATTGACA
>JBAQPK010000262.1:0-5479 GCA_049305715.1 Desulfuromonadaceae bacterium
TATTGCAATATCTTCTGGTTTTCTCCCATAACGACTCCTATACCCAGCCAGCACAAAAAACAGGTAGTTACCCCCCCATTTCAGCCATCAGCGAAAACAGGAGAGAGTAAAATGGTTCTAATGTCACAAAAGTAGGTTTGTGATAAATAAACATCGTTCCGGGGAAACCTTGGATTTTACCGTGCTCTAATTGATATTGCATATCCGACAGGATTGCTTTTAGCTGCTCGACTGAATTCTCTGAAACGAAATCAAGCATCTCTGCCCACGTTGCTAAAGGCAAGGCACCTTTGTTGAGGACCAGATCTCTAACTCTCTTATCCTTTCGAACAATATCTCTAATTCCGTCAGTTACATGTGATGTTATGGCACTGACCTCTCCGACTAAAAACGTGCGCCTTAAATTCGGGGTAATGGCGTCCAGTGCCGATCTCAAATCATCAGAATACGCTGCTGTGTCCGTAGGTTGACCTGCAGCTAATGAGTAATATCGCGAGTTAAAAACTGTCATCTGATATTCCCCCGTTTCCTTTAAATTCACCCAACTCCTTGATGAAATCCCTTTTACGCATACACCATCACATCAGCAACATCCCTCGCCTTGATATAATGCACAGGATTCTCACCAACGGCCAGTGCAGCAAAATGCGCCTCGCCACACCTCATCTTTGCACTCTCCTTATCTCGAACCTCGTCGGCAAAGAGGCTGCTTTTGGTTTCAACGACAAAATACAGCCGTTCGGTCCCATCCTTCTCCACCAGCAATGCCCAGTCAGGGTTGTAGCTACCCAGCGGTGTCGGCACCTTGAACCACCCCGGCAGCTTGGCGTAGACCTTGATAGAGCCATCTTTTTCCAGTTGGGCCGCAAAATCGTGTTCAGTCCCAGAGTCATAAATAACATGCTCATAAACCGACTTCTGAGTATCCATCAACATGTTCTTCAGGTAGCCGGTCAGCTCCTCCTGCTCGAACAGCTCTTGGGCGTAGTACTGCTCTTCCCCGAGCCGTTGGTATTTGATACCGTCAACCAGTGCCATCCGCTTGCAACGGTTGATTGCCTGTGAAGCAAGTTCGATGAACTGCTGGGGGTTACGCTTGAAGTCGTTCAGCCGCAGGCTGCCCGAAAGAATTCGTTGGATGGTACGACGGGTAAGCTGGGTGCGGTCTTGCATCTCGGTCAGAAGATCCGGCAGTTCTATTTCGGTTTCTTCCAGGAAAACGGTTGACGCCCCGCCGCGTTCTGTGGATGTCACCCCTGCCTTGCCGATGGCAATATCAGCCTTGCGCCATTGCAGGCGGGTTTTGGCGATGGGTGGCGCTTCCTGCAGCGCCCTGATGCATTTCTCGACCAGCTTCTCGTTGTCGAACTCCACTCGATAAGTGGTCTTGTGGCGAATACGTTTCCACAATTCCTTGAACTCTTCACTCTGTAGAATGGCCTGTCTGGTTTTTACCGGTTTGCGTTCATCGGCATTCTTGATTTCCAAGCGGCCAGTAATTTTTCTCAGCACCTCGGCAATTTGATGACGTTGCGGCTCAAATTCGGCCGGCAGCTCCAGCGTGCCCTCCTTGAGTGCTTTTTTAAGGGTGTCCTGAACTTTGCCATGAGCATTGATGTGACCAAGAGTTTTGAGATGATCCCATAGCGCCTTTGACTTATCAAAGCCCAATGGTGCCTGCTGCCCACCCTCCCCTTTTACACCTATGGCGGCAAACTGGTGCTCTTCCACAACGCCAAATTTAATCCCCGTATCGGCTTCAATCTCTTTCTGCAGATTTTCGGCAAACTGCTCATAGCTTTCGGTGGCAATCACGGTCAGGGTATTTACCTCAAAGCCGCGCAGCCGGTCCCCATTCTGGTTGACACAGAGCCGCAGCCCCCTGCCGATGGTTTGGCGCCGTTCCCGTTCAGTCTGGATGTCGCGAAGCGTACATATCTGGAAAACGTTGGGATTGTCCCACCCCTCACGCAGGGCAGAATGAGAGAAGATGAACTTCAGCGGCGTCTCGAAGCCCAGCAGCTTCTCCTTTTCCTTCATGATGAGGTTATAGGTATCGTCATCAGCCTTGGAGTCTCCACGAGTGTCCTTGTATACTTCGACGGTCTTGCCCCCAACCTTCTTCTTGTCGATTGAGAAGTAGCCGTTATGCACCTCTTCTGCGGCGCTCGCCAGATCAACTTCCTTGAAAAGCGTGTTGTAGTCCGGGTGATGTGCTGCCCGCTTGTACTCCTCTTCAAAGATACGGGCATATGCCCCTTTGACCGGATTACCATCGGCGTCGTACTGACGATACTTATCAACCGCATCGATGAAAAAGAGCGACAACACCTTTATCCCCTGCGGACGCAGCCTCTTCTCCTTGTCCAGATGCTCCTTTATGGTTCGCCGGATCATCTCGCGCTGAATGGCCAGCGGTTCCACATCCCCCCAGGCTTCGCCGGGCTTGAGATACAGCTCGCCACCAGGCACGCGCAGCTCCATGAACTCGTTGCCCTTCTCAACGCAAATCTCGCCGATGCGGCAGTCATGATAGATGGGCCGGCTGGTAGTCAGCTCCAGCATGTCGCCATCCTGCACGGTCATTTCCTTGCGCTGAACACGTCCAGCAGCTACTTCCACATCCACCTCAACCTTAGCAGTAATAACACCGCGCTTGTTGCTGACGGATAACAGCCGCACAAAAGGCTTGTTGAATGCCCCATCAATGGTGGCAGAGGCAACTTCAATCTGCTTTACCAGCTTCTGTTCATAGGCATCCACGGCGTCCAGCCGGTAGATCATATGGTGCTTGTGCACATGGGTAGCTGAGTAGCGCAGGGTACAGAGCGGATTCATTGACCCCAGCGCCTCTTTGCCACGCCCTTCCAGACCGCCGTCAACGGATTGCGGCTCGTCTACTATCAGGATGGGACGGGTGGACCTGATCAGGTCGATAGGCTTTTCCCCACCGGTTTTCTCGCTGTCCTTGTAGAGGTTGTTTACATCCTTCTTATTAATTGCACCGACCGTGACAATCATGATCTGGATCTGCGGGCTGGTGGCGAAATTACGCACCTGCCCGAGCTTGGCGGAATCGTAAATAAAGTAATCAAAAGGAGTGTTGGCGTACAGACCCCGGAAATGTTCGTCCGTAATCTGCAGTGTCTTGTAGACACCTTCCTTGATGGCAACAGAAGGGACAACAATGACGAACTTCGTAAAACCGTAGCGCTTGTTCAGTTCAAAGATGGAACGGAGATACACATAGGTCTTGCCGGTCCCGGTCTCCATCTCTACCGTAAAGTCACCGGATGCAAGCGACCCGGATGGTGCAAGGCCGTTCTTCAGCTGAATATCTTCAAGATTATTTACGATTTCATCATCCAGGAGGGTCAACCGGTTGCCGATACCGAGATCACTTTCCATGCCGGGAAGCAATGCGCTCCCCACAGCGCTATGGGTAACGGTGAACTCGGTCCGGCAGATTTCCTGCCCGCGAAACAGGTCACATACAGCTTCAACAGCCTGCAACTGATAGTCGAGATTTGGTTCAAAATGGAGTTTCATGTATTCCTCAGAGTACTTCTAATAAGGCTAATGCGACATCCGCAGATGACGCAGATTCTCAAAGATAAAACAAATGATTTTATTTGACAAAAATTATGTGTCAGCAGTGAATTCGATATATTCCATTTACTATTTAATCACCCCGCCCTACCTGTAAGCACCTGCCTTTATTGTCTGTACATCCGCTGATGAACATGCCCAATTACTTACAGCTGCCTCAACATTCGTTGGAGCCCAGATCGTTTGATAAAAATCTATCCCTATTTGCACCATTGCATCACCTTCTACCAAAACATCTGCTGTTATGTAATACGTCGCATTGGCTTTAGCCAACGGACGGGGCCAATCAATATGCCAGAAGTGATACACATCATTCGGCAGTGTCGCGACTGGAACAATCACCGATTGACCAGATGTTAAAAATTTCGTTCCTTCATTAACTTTATTTGCCCACACAGACTTGTCTTGCCAAAAAGTTTTATCGAGGGAATAACCAGCTACTCTGTCAACAGGGTCACATAAGGGACAAATTATCTTATCTGTGAGAACTTTTTTTATACCATTCTGGTTTTCCCATAGTTGCAAATTGCTTACAGTCACTGTTCCCGTTGTGCCACCAGTCCCAACGGTTGCATTTACCCATCCCATAACGCCTCCGTATTGGACGGAAGGATCCCCTAAAACTGGAGGTGAGGAGTAAATAGTGACTTCACGCCGAACAGATGCCGGTTGTTCTGAGGGTATTTTACTTTCACATGCTGTAACTGCATTGATAGTTACGGTAGATGCCGTACTAGTTACCGTTCCATCACTAACTGTTAACTGGAGAACATAGGCACCCGCTACATCAGCGGTAAACGTGGGTTTTACGTTTGTCGAATTTGATAAAGACACTCCGCTTCCAGTTGGCTTGGAGGTGAAGGCCCAGCTATAAGTCAATAAATCGTTATTTGCATCACTGCTGCCGCTGCCATCGAGTGTGACAAGGGCGCCTGTGACAACATTCTGTGCTGTCCCTGCATTTGCCACCGGTGCTGCATTGGCATCAGAGGCGGTTACTGTAACCGTAGTAGCAGCACTATTTACCTTTCCGTCATTGACAACCAAGCTAAATACATAGGCACCCGCTACATCAGCGATAATCGTGGGATTTACGTTTGTCAAACTTGATAGCGACGCGCCGCTTCCAATTGGCTTGGAGGTGAAGGCCCAGCTATAAGTCAACAAATCGTTATTTGCATCACTACTGCCGCTTCCATCGAGTGTGACAAGGGCGCCTGTGACAACATTCTGCGCTATCCCTGCATTTGCCACCGGTGCTGCATTGGCAACAGAGGCGGTCGCTATAACCATTACGGTATCTTCTGAGGTGATCAATTTTGTATCAGTGACTATTAGCTTTATAGAATATTGCCCAGCTAAATCTGTCGTAAAAGTTGGATTTACAGTCGTTGGGTTATTAATAGTGGCTGCACTTCCGACTGGCTTAGTGACCATGCTCCATCGATAGGAGATCAGGCTACCATCAGCACCGGTACTCTGAGAGCCATTCAATGTGACAAAGCTACCTGCGACAACATTTTGAGCTGGGCCAGCTTCAGCCGCTGTTACTTTGTTATTCGGAGCATTTCCGCCACTGCCTCCACAACCAGTCATCCCAAAAACCACTGCTACAAAAAATATCATTGTCACGTAAATTGAATTCCATTTCATGTTCTACCTCCTGTTGGTGGTTCCAGTAGATGCTGTAGGCCACTAAGGCAGAGCCTTGTCTTGGTGTTCACCTATTCCATGTCGTGATTCATGACTACAGACTCCTCACGTTTTCAATGCCATGCTGTAAGAGAATGGCAGACAGGTTGCTCTTAGCCACATCATCGGCAAAGGCACTATCGCGGAAAACGCAGGTAGTATCACCTGCCGGTGAAAG
>JBAQPK010000263.1:0-10277 GCA_049305715.1 Desulfuromonadaceae bacterium
CTCATGGATCGCGATCGGCTGCTGGCTGGTAAAACGCTTGGAAAAGTCCTCGCGTTCCAGCATGCGGGCCATGGTGCACTTGGAGGCCAGGGCTATTATACCGCTTGATCCCAGTTCGTTCAGCCAGGTGGAGTTGAAGACGACCGTGGTCTTCGCAGGGTCGAGAATCTTGAACACCTGCTCCTTGTACGTTTCGGCGTTCCTGAGCACATCCTCGCGGGTCAGCACCTTGCGGGTCTCTGATTTGCCGGTCGGATCACCAATCATGCCGGTAAAGTCACCGATCAGAAAGTTGACGTTGTGACCCAACTGCTGGAACTGGCGCAGTTTCTGGATCAGTACGGTGTGTCCCAGATGCAGGTCAGGCGCGGTCGGATCGAAGCCCGCCTTTATAATCAACGGGACGCCGCTGGAGAGGGACTTCGCCAGCTTTTCTTCCAGCTCCTTTTCTATCAGCACTTCAACGGTGCCGCGCTTGATGACGGCCATCTGTTCGGCTACGGACATATACCAACTCCTTGAAGCTGTTTCAGCAGGAAATATTTATGCGCTCAATACTTACAGCCTTGCCGCTCTGCTCATCAATAGCGACCACAACCGCATTCAGGCGGATGTCCTTCTTGGCGACCTCAAACTTTGCCGGGAGCTGGGTCAGAAAGCGGTGGATGGTCTCTTCCTTCCCCATGCCGATGACCGAGTCAAAGCCGCCGGTCATGCCGGCGTCGGTCAGAAAGGCCGTACCCTGGGGGAGAATGCGTTCATCCGCGGTCTGGACATGGGTATGGGTTCCCACAAGGGCGCTGACCCTGCCGTCCAGATACCATCCCAAGGCCGATTTTTCCGAGGTCGCCTCGGCATGGAAATCTACGAAAATGATCGACGTCTCTTTTTTCAGCCACTCTATTTCGCGGTCAGCGGTCAGAAACGGGCATTCCAGCGTCTTCATGTAGACCCGCCCCTCAAGATTGAGGACACCGACCTTGACCCCACCAGGCGTTGTCAGGATCGCACTTCCGGCTCCAGGAGATCCGGACGGATAATTGGCGGGGCGAATGACGCGCGAATCGGCCAGGACGAACGGAACCTGCTCCTTCTTGTCCCAGATGTGGTTGCCGCTCGTCAGCAGGTGAACGCCCTGATTGAACAGCTCCCTGGCGACCTCCACCGTCAGCCCGAACCCGCCGGCGGCATTTTCACCATTGGCGATCACGATATCGATCGTGTGCCGGTCCACCAGGCGATCCAGCTCCCGCGACAGCGCCTGGCGGCCCGGTTTGCCGATGATATCGCCTACAAATAAAATCTTAACGGGCATATTCGATTGAACGTGTCTCGCGTATCACGTTGACCTTGATCTGCCCCGGATATGTCATTTCTGCTTCGATCTTCTTCGCGATATCGCGGGCCATGACCACCGACTGATCATCGCTGACCTGCTCGCTGGAAACCATGACACGGATCTCGCGGCCGGCCTGGATCGCAAATGACGACTGCACGCCGCTGAATGATGTTGCGATGCGCTCCAGATCGCCCAGACGCTTGACGTAGGTTTCCATCATCTCGCGACGGGCGCCGGGACGGGCGCCGGAAAGCGCGTCGGCGGCCTGTACCAGAATAGCCAGCACCGAATTCGGTTTTTCATCTTCGTGATGGGCCATGATGGCATGGACAATCTTCGGCGTTTCCCCGTATTTACGGGCCAATTCGGCTCCGATTACCGCGTGCGAACCTTCCACTTCATGGTCAACCGCTTTGCCCAGATCGTGCAGCAGTCCGGCACGCTTGGCCTGTTTGACATTCAGCCCCAGCTCCGCGGCCATGATACCGCAGAGGAACGCGACTTCCAGCGAATGGAGGTAGACGTTCTGGGTATAGGATGTCCGGTATTTGAGGCGGCCGATCAACTTGATGACTTCCGGGTGGATGCCGTGGACTCCCAGGTCGAAGGCGGCCTGTTCACCCGCTTCCTTGATCGAATGCTCAACTTCTTCGGTTGATTTTGCCACGACCTCTTCGATGCGCCCCGGATGGATGCGGCCGTCGGCCAGCAGTTTTTCCAGAGATAAACGCGCCACTTCGCGGCGTACCGGATTGAAGCCGGACAGAATGACCGCCTCCGGGGTATCGTCGATGATCAGGTCGATGCCGGTGGCCGCCTCAAGGGCGCGAATGTTGCGACCTTCACGGCCGATAATACGCCCTTTCATCTCGTCATTCGGCAGAGGCACCACGGAGACGGTGCGTTCGGCGACATATTCGCCGGCATAGCGCTGAATCGCAAGCGCCATGATTTCCTTGGCCTTCTTGTCGCCGGTCTCACGGGCCTCGTCTTCGATGGTCCTGATGATCTTGGCGGCATCGTGCTTGGCCTCGGTTTCCATGGCGTTCATCAGCTCTTTCTTGGCTTCCGCCGCCGACATGCCGGAAATCTGCTCAAGCCTGGCATTCTGGACATCGGCAGCTTTTTTCAGCTCCGCATCCCGCAGGTCCAGGGATTGCTCTTTTTGGGAGACAGCCTGCTCTTTTTTCAGAACATCCATCTCTTTCTGGTCGATCAGGCCGGCTTTCTTATCGAGATTCTCTTCCTTCTGGGTCAGTCTTTTTTCAAGAATCTGAAGATCCTTGTTTTTCTCGCTCGTTTTGCGCTCATGCTCTTCCTTGGTCTGAATAGCAAGATCCTTGGCCTTGAGTTGAGCTTCCTTAGTGATGGTATCCGCTTCGCGGCGGGCATCGTCGAGAACCTTGCTGGCAAGCTCTTCGGCCTGTTTCAGAATCGATCCGGAATCCTTCCTGTTGAGCTTGTTGCCGATAAAATAGGCTCCGGCAGCGACAATCA
Source organism: Desulfuromonadaceae bacterium (assembly GCA_049305715.1). GTDB lineage: Bacteria > Desulfobacterota > Desulfuromonadia > Geobacterales > Pseudopelobacteraceae > JACRCG01. The sequence goes on from JBAQPK010000263.1 coordinate 2,837, forward strand.
GAGCAATGACAACGCCAATAAATATTTCCATACTATCAACCTCCTGTATATGAATCCGGGCCGCCTGGCGAACTCCGGTTACTTCCCCTTCGTAATGCGGATGATGCGTTTATCTGAAACGACAATTTCCATCGGAATATCGTGAACGTCCGCCGGAAACGCCCCGTCAGTCAGCTGGAAATCGTGACAGAGCCCAACCAGATGAGCCGAACGTCCCGGGTGCTGAAGAAAACGGTCGTAAAATCCTTTGCCGTAGCCGATCCGGTGTCCTGTCAGGTCAAAGGCGACCCCCGGCACGACGATCAGGTCGGCTTCGTCGGCCTGATGATCGATACCGGTCGGACAGGGTTCCAGTATACCGTAGGTCCCTTCCTGTAACTCCTCGACCCGTTCGACGTGGCGGAATACCATCTGATGCCCGCATACCGCCGGATACAGCACCCGTTTCCCCACCTGAAAGGCTTCGGCCAGAATCAGGGCTGTATCGGTTTCGTTATGGGCAGGCGCGTACAGCGCAATGCATTCAGCAGCGGCATACTCGTCAAGAGAAAGCAGATTGAGTTGCGCCTCACGACTGGATGCGCACCACGAATCATGGCTGAGCGCACGGCGCTCTGCCAGCAACTGCGAACGGAGCGAACGCTTGGGCATACAAACTCTTTCTGGACAGCACGTGCGGAATGGTCCCGAAGTGGCATCGGGAAGGTCGACCAGGGAGGCAGAAGAGGGGAAAAAGGCTTGAGTACCGTCAGGTAAAACTGCTGATTACGAATCACGCTACTCGGAAGCGTTTTTTCCTTTCTGTGAGGATATATTCAACGGGCGGTACATTATTTCAATCAGACGTGTAAATTACCGCGTGTGACGAACCCGAACGGCAGTGCAATAATGCGAATATATGATCAAGTCTCCCTGAGAGACCATGTAAAATCAGACCGTTTCCAGTGCAGCGATCATCGCTGCAATCCTGCTATCGTCAGCAGCATCCTGCTCCCGCCGGGAGCGCAACTCGAGCAGTTCTTCCGAGGCGTTCAGCAGAGCCAGCGTCAACACCAGCTGAGCATCGCCATTTCTAAGAGCGCCGCCGATCTCCCGGAGCTTTCCATCTACAAATGCTTCAACCGCCTTTACTTTTGCTTCGGGAGCGGAACTCCGGACCGAAAGCTCACGACCGAGGACTGTCACTGCATGGCTTGTTTTCATACAATGACCCCGGTCACGCGTTAAATTTCGTCCAGCCTGCCAAGAATGGCATCGACACGGGACCTTATTCCCTCACGGTCGCTTGAGAGCCGCTGTATTTCCTCATTCAGTCGCGCGTTTTCTTCTTTCAGGGCGCTATACTTTTCGACGAAACCGCCGATTTTCTTTTCGAGTACTTCCAAGAGTTCCTGGTCCATGTGTTCTGTTTCCTTTCGGGGTGGTTCACTATACGAAGTGGACGGCACAAAGTCAAGCCCTAATTGATTGAAATCGCAGAGTTCCGCGACAACCGCCCCCCTTCGGCGGCCTGATTTTTCAGGCTTGGAAAAGGGCATCCGTAAACTCCTGCGGATTAAAGTCGCGCAGATCTTCGATCGATTCGCCGACGCCGATGTAACGAATCGGCAGGGCAAATTCGTGACTTACCGCCACCAGAATGCCCCCTTTGGCGGTGCCATCCAGCTTGGTCAGGACCAATCCGCTGACACCGGCGGCCTCCTTGAAGAGGCGGGCCTGGGAGATCGCATTCTGACCGGTTGCGGCATCCAGAACCAGCAGGGTCTCATGGGGCGCTCCCGGAATCTCCCGGTCGATGACGCGACGGATTTTTTTCATCTCCTCCATCAGGTTGACCTTGGTATGGAGACGCCCGGCGGTATCAACGATCAATATATCAACACCGCGGGCAACGGCAGCCTTGCAGGCGTCAAAGACAACCGCCGACGGGTCGGCCCCTTCCTTGTGACGGATGACGTCAACCCCGGAGCGATCCCCCCAGGCGATCAGCTGCTCGGCCGCGGCCGCGCGGAAAGTATCGGCCGCCGCAAGCAGCACTTTGCTGCCGGAAGCGGAGAAGCGCGAGGCCAGCTTGCCGATCGTCGTGGTCTTGCCAACGCCGTTGACGCCGATCACCAGCAGCACGAACGGTTTCGTGCGGCCGATATCGAACGGAGAATGGTGGGCGATCAGCCGGGACAGAATTTCCTCTTTCAACGCACACCTGAGCGCCTCGCCATCCTTCAGTTCGTTGCGTCCCAGACGCCCTTCCAGGGTGCGAATCAGCTCAACCGTTGTCTTGACGCCGATATCGGAGGTGATCAGGATCTCTTCCAGCTCCTCCAGCGTATCGGCGTCGATCGCCTTTTTGCCCAAGAGCAGATCATCGATGCGCCCAACCAGACCATCCTTGGTCTTCTTCAATCCGGATTTAAGCCGTTCAAAAAGTCCGGGTTTGGCTGCTGTTTCCGGCACGCCCTGCGGTTGAACCGGAGCCGGTTCGGGATGTGCCGTTTCCGGGGAAGGGAGCGGCACATCCGTGGATTCCGCACCGGCTATCTTGTCGATCAGGCCCCGGAAAAAGCTTTTCTTCTCCTGCAGCGCCATCATATCCCCCTTTTCAACTCGGTGATTGCCCGGCGAAAATGGTAGAGCGCCACCGCCACCGGGCAGCCGCGCTCGATGTTCATGACAAGCGAATAGTCCTGATCGATACAGCCGATCATCAGATGCCCTTTGCTGGAGGTAACAACAACGTCCTCCACCTCGCCGATTTGCGCGGCACTCCGCATCTCCTTGAGGCGCGCCAGGATAATTCCCTTGTGAGCGGCAATGAAGCGGATGTCATAGGGATCACAGTTACACTGTTCCATGACCGCCTCACCTTCCCAGTCCACCAGAATGGCTCCAATCGCTTGCGGAATGGTATCCACCAGATTTTTTAATATGCCTTCTATTGACATGCCGTAACCTCCGAAAAATCAGGGGGACAGGGTACAGAGGCGTCTTTCAGACTAGCATCCATGTACCCGCACCCTAATGCAGCCGCACCGAAACAACCCGGGATGCTCCCGGTTCCTCCATCGTGATACCGTAGAGGGTGTCGGCCACCTGCATGGTGGCCTTGTTGTGGGTGATGATGATGAATTGCGAAATCGAGCTCATCTCCCTGACCATTTCGTTGAAACGGCCGATATTGGCGTCGTCCAGCGGCGCATCGACCTCGTCAAGGAGGCAGAAGGGGGTCGGCTTGATCAGGAAAATCGAAAAGATCAGCGCCACGGCGGTCAGCGCCTTTTCGCCCCCCGAGAGCAGCGTTACATTCTGCAGCTTCTTTCCCGGCGGCTGCACGATGATATCGATGCCGGTCTCCAGCAGATCCTCCTCGTCGGTCAGGCGCAACTCGGCCCGGCCGCCGCAGAACAGGCGGGGAAAAACCTCCTGGAATTTGGCGTTGATCAGGTTGTAGGTCTCCAGGAAGCGCTGGCGGGTGGTGCGGTTGATACGCTGGATCGCCTGCTGCAGACCGCGCAGCGAATCCTCCAGGTCCTCCTTCTGACCGTTAAGAAACGTGAAGCGCTCCTCCATCCCGGCACACTCCTCGATCGCCATCAGGTTGACCTCGCCCATCTCGTCGAGAAGCCGCTGCAATTCGACCTGCCTGACCCTGCCGGCCGCCTCGTCAAATCCGGCTGACTCCAGCTTCGTCACCGCTTCCGCCATGGTGATGCGGCTCCGCTCCTGCAGGGCCTGTTCCAGATGTTCCCCCTGCAGCGTCAGAGTCGAAAAACGGAGGTTAAGGTCGGCCTGCGACTGCCGGACCGCGTCGCTCTCCTCGCGGCTTTTCTTGAGCTGCCCCTCGATCAGACTCAGCGCAGCGCCCGCCTCCTCAAAACGTCCCCGTACAACGGCCAGCCGCCCCTCAGACTCCGCCTGCTCACGGACAAGGCCTTCCAGCCGCTCCGTAGCCGCACCGATCTCCCCCTGAAGCTGCACTCTGGCGGCAGCACCTGATTCGATCTCCTGTCGGTCGGCAGCCATGCGCCGCACGACCTCTTCCGTACGCTGCTCCAGATCGGAGAGCGCCCGCAGGCCGGCATCATGCTGTTCCTTGACCGTTGCGGTCTGCACCCGGATCGCGGTCACCTTTTCGCGCACTGCAGCCAGCTGCGCGCGCCGGGCATCCAGCTCACCCTTCAGTCGGGACGTTTCCTGCTCCAGCCCCTTCGAAGCATCACCCGTCAGAACTATCTGATCCCCGGCCATTTTCAGCTCCGCCTCAAGCGCAGCCTGCTCTTCATTGAGATTTTCTGCCTCCAGTCCCTGGACCTCCAGCCGTTCGGCGATGCGGGCACCCTCATCAACCGCCTGCTGACGATCCTTACGCAGTCCGGCCAGTTTCAATTCGGCCTGATGGAGTTCCGCCCCGCCTCGTTTCAGCCCTTCGGCCACCTCCTGGCTCTGCCGGCGCAACTCATCACGCTGGATGCCGAGAGCCGCGGCCTCCCCGTCCAGCCTGGTCACCGTCAGTTCCAGCTCCCGGATTTCACGCTTTTTGTGAATCAGCCCTTTCCCGACCTGCTCTTCCGAGCCGCCACTGACGACCCCCCCGTTGGCAACCATGTCACCCGAGCGGGTGACAAAGATCAGAGAGGGATGCGTGCGGGCCAGCATGAGCGCTCCGTCCACGTCATCGACCAGCATGGCGGTAGCCAGCAGGTTCCGGATCAACCCGGCAAACGGACCATCCACCTGAACCAGGTCAACCAGGGGGGCGGCCCCCGCAACCGTCGGCACGGAAACGGCAGCGGCAGTCAACGGCACGGCAATTCCGGTCCGGCCGCCGTTCTTCGCTTTCAGAAACGCCAGCGCGCCAATGGCATCCCGGTCGTCTGAGCAGAGAATACACTGCAACCGCTCCGCCAGTGCCGCTTCAAGCGCCGCTTCCAGCTCCGAAGGGGCCTGAATGGCATCCGCCAGCACCCCGTTGAAACGGGAGCTGAATCCGGCATCCTTCATGAGCGTGCGGGTCCCCTGGCCGAAACCGGCAAACTGGGCCTCCAGCTCTTTGAGCGAATGGAGGCGCGAAGAGCTGCGGTTCAACCCGTCCCGGCTCGACTGCCACCCCTTCTCAACCTCGGGAAGCCGCACTTTCAGGTCGTCTTCACGGCCGCGCTGCGAGGAGAGGTGCGCCTGCAGCTCTTCCTGCTCCGCCTGACCGGTGGCAATTTCTTTTTCCAAGGCATCCGCCCGCTGGCGCACCTGTTCTCGACGTTCGGCCAGCTGCATCGCTTCGCGGGCATGACGATCAAGCCGTTCACGGAGCGCGGCCAGTCGTTTCTGGGCATTATCAAAGCGGCTCTTGAACTGGGCCGCCTCAGCCAGCGCGGTAAAAAGCTCCCGGCGGCGGTTCTCCAGATCCCGGTTCAACCCTTCTTCGGCCAGCTGGTGTCCGGCAAGTGCCTCTTCAGCCTGTTCCAGCTCAGCCTGCATCCCGGCGGCGTCCACGGCCCCCGTGTCACGGCGAAGCTCCAGCAGAACCCGTTGTTCGCCACACTCTTTCAGCTTCACATCAAGTTCGGCGGATTCGGCCGCCAGCCGCGCCAGACGGCCATCCAGCCCGGCCAATTCCTTGCGCTGGAACTCAAGCATGCTCCCGGTCGTGCTGAACTCGCTCCTGACGCGGAAGATATCCTCCTGGGCGGTTGCCAGCTGCTTTTCCGCCTCCAGAAGCGCCACGCGGCCCTCCTCGGCCTGCGACTCTCCTAATGAGGAGGCGGCAAAGACCTCGCGGATACGCTGGTTGAGTGCCGCAAGCTCATGTTCCACCCTCCCCCGCTGGTTCTGAGTCTCGCAATACTCCCTCGCCGTAAAGAGCAGTTCGATGTCTCGCAGTTCGTCGCGAATCTCCCGGAACTTCTCGGCCTTTTTGGCCTGCCGTTGCAGCGAAGCAAGCTGCCGCCGGATCTCTCCCAGCACGTCCGCCAGTCGGGTCAGATTCTGGCGGGTCCCCTCGATCTTCTTGAGGGCCAGCTGCTTGCGCGATTTGAACTTGGTAACCCCGGCCGCCTCCTCGATCAGAAAGCGGCGTTCCTCCGGCCGGGAATGGAGGATCTGACCGATCTTCCCCTGCTCGATGATCGAGTAGGCACGGGTGCCGACACCGGTATCCATGAAGAGTTCGGTGATATCCAGCAATCGGCAGGGGGTTTTGTTGATCAGATAATCGCTTTCGCCGTCGCGGTAGAGGCGGCGGGTCAACTGGATTTCGGCATAATCGAGATATTTGGCCGGCGCGCGGCCATCCTCGGTGGAGAAGACCAGCGACACCTCGGCCACCCCCAGCGGTTTGCGGTTCTCGCTGCCGACAAAAATCACATCCTCCATCGCCTTGCCGCGCAGGTTCTTGGCGGATTGCTCCCCCATGCACCAGCGGATGGCATCGACGATGTTCGACTTGCCGCAGCCGTTCGGCCCGACCACGCCGGTCACATCCTGCTGGAAGTCGAGAACAACCTTGTCGGCGAAGGATTTGAACCCGGATATTTCAAGACGCTTGATTTTCATGGAATTATGCACTCTATCAGAGGGGGGGAAGGCATGTCCAGAGGGATGTTATGATGTTACTACTCAAACGGATGAATTAATAAAATGGCCCCGGCCGATTGTGCACCGGAGCAAAACCCCTTAACACGCGCGCATATCCCTGGATTGTGAATCTGCCCGATCATGGTATAATTAATTCGAAAGCGCCATTTAATACAGTTGTGAAGGAGGATGCCATGCCGGAGAGACTGCTGGTACCGTCGATTGAAATGCGTCTCGGAGCGCTGCTTGAGTTCAACCGCAGGAAGGACGAGAACGATGCTTCCCGCGGCAAGACGTATCCCACCATTACCGTTTCCCGCGAATTCGGCTGCGAGGCGTTTCCGATGACCGAATGCCTCAAGGGGCTCATGGAGAAGAAGAGCGGTCGCCCCTGGGCCGTTATGGACAAGGCGCTGCTGGATGAGGTGGCGAAGCATCATAATCTTTCGGAAGAGATCGTACGCAACCTCGGAGAGAAGAAGAGCCGCCTTCTCGATGAGGTGCTGGCCACATTTTCATCACAATGGAAGAGCGACAAGGACTATTTCCGCCTGCTTTGCAAGCATGTATTCTCCCTGGCGGAACAGGGGAACTCGATCATTGTCGGACGGGGGAGCAGCATCGTCACGCAGCAGCTCAAAAACTGCTATCATTTCCGCATATACGCTTCCCACCAGTTCAAGGTTGAGTCCATCGCCCGGCGGCTCAACATATCAAAGGACGAGGCAGAGGGTGTCGTCAAGAAGAATCAGAAGGAGCGCGATGCCTTTATCCACGATTACTTCAACCTGGACCCCCGCGACCTCCGCTTCTATCATCTGGTCTTCAACAACGACAAGAACTCCCCGGAGCGGATCGCGCAGACGATTGCGGA
>JBAQPK010000264.1:0-2049 GCA_049305715.1 Desulfuromonadaceae bacterium
GGTTTGGTGAGGTAATCATCGGCGCCGTTTTCCAGCCCTTCGACCCGGTCCCCATCTTCGGAACGGGCGGTCAGCATAAGAATGGGGACACGCGGATCGACAGCTCTGATGGCCCGGCATGCCTGAAAACCATCCATGCCGGGGAGCATGACATCCAGGATAACCAGATCAAAGCGTTCAATCTCAAGCGTTGCCAAAGCCCGCTCGGCGTTTTCAAAATGACTGACCCGGTTCCCCTCCTCTTCCAGATTGAAGCAGATGCCGCGCGCCAGATGGTTTTCGTCTTCTACCAGCATGATATGTGGTTTGTCGTCAGTCATTGAGGTTACCTCACACTGCGGGAAATTTTACGGTAAACGTGCACCCTTTGCCCGGCCCGTCGCTGGTCACGCCGACCGTGCCGCCATACCCCTTGATCACCGATTCCACGATGTAGAGGCCAAGCCCGGTACCGCGGATATTGTCGCCCGGAGGCTGGACGCGATAGAACCGTTCGAACACCTTTTTCAGCTCTTTTTTGTCAAGTCCCCGCCCGCGGTCCTGTACCGAGAGCTGCAGCCATGCGCCGGTTTTGACCAGCCTGACCGAGATGTCCGGACTTTGCGGCGAATAGAGAACCGCATTTTCAAACAGGTTGCGGATCACCATACTCATCTCTTCTGGATCAACCAGCGCCTTCAGTGAAGGGAGTGCTTCGAATGAGATGATTCCCCCCTGCGGGAGGGTGCCCCGCTCCCGTTCGACGTGCTCGCCCACCAGCTGCGTCAGATCGGTCAGCCGTCGTTCGGACTGCTTGCGACGCTGCTCCAGGCGGGCGGCCATCAGCAGATTATTGATCAGATAATGGAGCCGGTCGGTATCCGCCAGCATGGTGCCGACGAACGAATCGAGCCGCTCTTCGGACGGCCTGCGGAGACGGATCGTCTCCAGGTGGAGCTGGATGGAGGCGAGGGGCGATTTCAGCTCATGGGTCACCTGGGAGATGATGTTGCGCTGCTGCAGATACAGGTTTGACTGGCGGTTCCAGTATACGAAGATCACGTACACGCCGATCAGGATCAGCACCAGCATGGCAAGACCCTCCACCATGACCGGCCAGTTTGCCCCCTGTCCGAGCAGTTCGGGGCGGTATTTTTCGGCCAGTTCCCGGAACTCGCGGTTCTTGCCGATAAACCAGTAGATCCAGAATACGACTACGGTGATCCAGACCAGCTGGATCGCGATCAAGGCCATGATCGGATGAAAGATGCGGCGAAGAATGTTCATGTTTTCTGCCACCTTGTGATGTAATCTGTATCTGGACAGCCGGTTGTGATCCCTCTGGCCCCGCCAGGGGTGGATACGTGCGTCAACGAAATCATTTTCTGCCGGAAAACCGCCGGAAATGATTTCTAACGTACCAAAAATACCGGGTGCCGCTTTGCACCCTTGTGCATCACGCGGCTTTCTGCTACATTTGCACGCAACTGAAACAGAGTTATAAATACATTGCGGAGTGTGTGTCAATGGCAAGTATAGATTTCAAGAAACTTAACCGGCAGATGATGGTCTACCGGATCGTACAGACCATCCTGACCGGATTGTTGATCGTCCTGGCAATAGTTTTTCAGGGGAGATTTGCCGCTCTTGGCAAGCCGGAACAATTTGTCAGCAGCATTATAGCCTCTATCGTCGTGCAGTTGCTACTGATATATCCGGTCTATCGGCTGGCCTGGCGCGATGCCGGTGTAGAAATCGAAGGGGCACAGCCAAAACTGTCACCCGAACAGCTGGCCGCTCTGCGTAAAAAACGGTTGATCGGCGATCTGTGGAAATTCTGCGGAGTGGCGTTCTTTGTTGTCTTCGTCACGCTTGTTCCGGATGCAAAGAAGGCTGCAGGGGCGCCGCTGGTCCTCGCCTCTACGATTTTCTCGTTTCTGCTGACCTGCCTGATGTATTTTCAGTGTTTCAACTTCAGCGCCAGGAAGAGGATGCGGGAGAGTTCATAATTTTTCCCGATTCCACCAGTGAAACCCGGTAGGGGCAGCCAAAAGCTGCCCCTTTTCAGTG
>JBAQPK010000265.1:0-10975 GCA_049305715.1 Desulfuromonadaceae bacterium
GTGCTGGTCTGGAACGAAGGACGCTTCAGCTGTGCAAGCACTTCCTTCTCACGTTTATCGGGAGCAACCAGAAAAAAATCATACTGCCGGTCTCCGAGTGAAGAAGCAAGATCCATCAGCCTCAGCATGCCGGAGTAGATGGAGGTGCTCTTTTCGATCTCGAAAGCACATTCGATCCGCTTTGAATCCCGTGAGACCCAGATGACGTCTATCAGGGAGACAGTCCGAGCCACATCCGGTGGGAAGTCCAGTGGCGGAAGTATCGGTAGCGTCAGAAATTGGAGCGAACGGCCATTCAGCGACTTGTTACGATCATTGGTGGCGACAAAAACGTCATACCCCAGGTCTCGCCCGACTTCTGTCAGTAGAAACTGCATCCGCAGATGTTCATTCTCTTCCAGAATCTCTTCCTGTACTTCCAGATGCCTCTTTTTAAGCGCTTTTTCACGCTTCTCTTTCTCAAGCTGCAAGGTTTTTTCCCAATTCTGACCCAGAGTAATCTTTCCCACGCCAACATCGAACAGAAGACCCGAAATTGCCCCCAAGTCTTTGGACAGGATCAGCTGCAGATCTTCATTGGCCTTGATTATATATTCGCGCATCTCCAGATAACTCGTCCAGGAACCCAGCTTTTTCTTGTCGTTAAAAATGGTATTGAAACCGTTCAGCATGGCCGTATTGAAGGGGGGCATCAAAGTGGGGTGGAGAAAATAGAGGATGTTGGCGACTGAAGGTCCGAGCCCTTTTATGCCGCAACCGTCCAATGTGAGGATTTCCTTGACCAGTTTGTCAGCAGACCCGGCAGAAAGGCATGCCTCAAGAAAGGAACCGAAAGCCCGTTTGTTATCTTCGTTCTCGTAGATATCCGGTATACGCAGTTTTGGCTTCCAGTAGAATGGATGCGCAGCTCCCTCGAATACCTGTTTCTGCTCGGTGATAGAGGCCAGGACTAATTCCAGGGGAGATCCTTTGAAATCGTTGCCAAAGGTTCCGTCCTTTATCGAGGCAACGATGGCCATTACCCCGCGCCGGATGGACCGAAACGCTTTCATTCGGGTGTCGTTGTTAATGAACCATGTATTGTAGACCGATTCCGGATCGGCTTTGTAGCGAACGGCGAGTTCGGTGAGATTGGTAATGGTCATGGATGCTCCTAGCAAATCTCTGTTTTACAGAGATTGAAGATGACCCTACTGTAATTCGATTTGTGTCCGGGGTGCCAGATAATTCGTCAGGGTGATTCGAGACAATTACATGCTGAATAGTCCGCATGGGTGCAGGATATTATGTATCTTAAGCTTGGGATGTAGATAAGATATAAATAATTTTAATAAATAATATCGGGGTGTTGTTATTAAATTCACGTATGGCACGTTCCTTGATTGTTATGAGGCGTTTACTTCCGTCAGACCTTGTGTGAAGAGTTTTGGGATTTTTCAACAGGCATGCAGAATATAATGACTATTCATGGTACAGAGCGCTGTGGAGGTACTGCAGAGCTTGGAGTCTCAACTAGAGAAAATGCTACACCTGCTGTTGAATACTCTTCAACGGCAACTGCGCAATAAATTAAAAACATAACAATGTCGGTATGTTACGTATTGGCATGATGAATGCTGGTTATTGCAGTATCGATTCACATCAAAAAAACAGGAGACGTAAACAATGAATAAAATAACGGTACTGATAGCAGCTGTTCTTGCACTTTCGACCCCGCTGGCCGCCCGTGCCATGGATCACAGTTCCATGAAAATGGATCATGGCGCCCACCAGGGAGACATTGCCCATGAGGAGGTGGTGGATGGCGTCAAGGCAACCTTCAGGGTCATAAGTATGAAAGAGCATATGAAGGCCATGGACATGGAAATGCCGAAGGAAATGAAAGAGACCCATCACATTGCTGTCGAATTCAAGGATGCCAAATCCGGGAAGGCGCTGACCGAAGGGGAGGTGAAAGTTAAAATACAGAACCCGGACAAGTCGGACCAGTCCAAGGAGTTGATGGGTATGCAGGGGCACTTTGGGGCGGATTTCGACTTATCCAAAAAAGGGAGATATGGTGTTATGTCCAGGTTCCAGTTGAAGGATGGCAAAGTGCGTAGCGCTAAATTCTGGTATACTGTGAAGTAAGGTGTCTAATCTTGAGGGAGGAGAATAACAATGAAAAAGACATTGGTAATACTCATGGCAACATCACTCTTCGCAGCTGCTGTCCCGGTTTTGGCTGAAGAGGCACACCAGCATGGCGCGACTTCCCGGACTGAGAACGAACAAATTGCCAAGGAGTGCGACATGCTCCTGAAGAACTGCGCCCAGGAAGTGGACAGCATTCAGGAACGGATCACTAAACTTAAAGCCGCGATCAGCAATAAGGGCGCAGACAAATACACTGTGGAAGAGCTCAAGATCCTCAACAAAAAGCTGAATGAGGCCAATGAAACCCTGCGATCGCTTACCAAGCCGGGACGCTGACCCGACTTTCTGAAGTAAAAAATGAAATGAACGGATACAGCGGTACGGTTTTTCACACGGAGAATAGTCTCTCCGAATTTCCTTAAGGAGGAAATGGTTATGAAAAGATTAGTATTAGTACTGATGGCGGTTGGGCTGTTCGAAGCAATGCCGGCGTTTGCCGAGCACCCTGAAATGAAGATGGAACATGAAGGCGTAAGACAGTGTGCTTTACAGGCAGAAACAATCCAGGAGAAGATCAAGCGATTGGAGACTGAAGTTGCGAAGGGTGAGAAGAAGTACGACGCCAAGGCGTTGAAAAAACTTGAGCAAAAATTGAAAGATGCCAATAAAATTTTAGATCAACTGAACAAACCGTAACTTCAACCGTGGCGGGCCCAGGCCCGCCCCAACCTTTCCGGACAGGTTTCCATGAAAAAAATAGGTGAATCCTTTTTCGACCGTCCGGTGGAAGTCAAGGAGCTGAAGCTGCTCTCCAGGGATGGTCGACAATTTGCCGGTGACCTTTATCATTCGGTGTTCGACATGGCGGTGGTACTCAAACCGAAAGACCCTTCGCATTTTAAAGAACGAATGCCGATCAAAGTGCGCTGGAAGGTGATTGACAAGCTGGGCAGGCAGGCGGAGGGAGACAGTGTCTGGTTGCTTGAGGTGAAACAGCACGAACAATAAATGTGCAGTTCAATCATCTTGACCAAGCGGATGCTATCCGCGCTGAATAATGGTTTAAATCAACGGGGGGACTCGTCGCCATTATTCATCTTTTTGTAGAAAGGAGGTGCGAGGTTTTAGGGTTCCCCCTGACAACAGTGAGGTAACTACTAAAAAGGAGGTATAAAATGAAAAACGTATTTAAGATCATCACACTGCTCGCACTTTCGGTCATGTTGGCTAGCCCTGTCGTAAGCCAGGCTGCCGATAAAAAAGCCAAGAGCGAAGTCGTCATGAAAATGGGCGGTAAAGTACACCTTTTCCATAGCGGTAATGTGGAGGCACAGAAAGAGATCGCGATTAACGACGTGCTCCAGGTTTATCGTATAAGCGGAAAGAACCGTCTGGAAAAGGAAATTGGAACGGTGAAGGTGCTCTCGTTCATAGGCGAGCACTATTTCGAAGCCGAAATAATCAAGGGCGAGATTAAGATCGGCGATCTTGCCAAGAAAGGCGATACGTCACTACTCGTGCAGCCGGAAAAATAGTATGACGGTACAGTAAAGGTGGCGGGCCAACGACGTCCCGGCACTTTTAAGATGGGATAGTATTTATGATTACAATTGAGGAGATGACATGAGGTTATTGGCGTTAATCACCGTAGTACTATCTGCTGGTATGTTGCTCATTAAACCCGTTGGAGCTTCAGCCCACGGCAAGGATTCCCGTGGGGGAACCGCAGATGCGCAAATGAAAAAGCTTCATGCCATGATGCCGATGTTTTCCATTGCATCAGCAGAACTGGAAGCGGCGCTTGAAAAAGGCGATTCAGCTGCAGCATTGGTCCAGGCTGCCAAGATTAAAGCGGCGGCATCTGATCTGAAGAAATCCAAGCCACATAAAAATATCAAACAGCGAAAAAAATTCGTGGAGATTGCAATAAACTTCGACGAAGCAATAGTTTCCACGGTTGATTTGATAAAGAAAGATGATGTTTCAGGGGCGAAAGCAGCCTTCAAAAAGGTTGAAGAGTTATGTGCCATATGTCACGCCACGTTCCGTGATTAATTCTGCCGTAACATGGGAGGAGGTAAGAATATGGAGAAGATATACAGCTTATCGGAAAGAATTATCAAGCGGTTTGAACAACACGAACATGATATTGCCGATAAACAGCAGCAGCTCGACAGCAAGATGAAAGAGATGCTGGAGCAGCGGGAGAGACTGGCCACCGTTGCTAAACAGAGGATCGAAACGGTTATTCTTCCGCGCATGGAGGAGCTGGTACGCCACTTCGACAATTCCAAGGTTGATGTTCTGCATGCAGAAGCAGATTATTATTGCGTCTGTGACTTTGCCCATACCCCACGATTCCCCGCGACCGTCAGGCTTGGCATCGTCCTGTTGCCGGGTAAAAATGACGCTCTTATTGCTCGTTATGAACTGAGCATCCATCCCGAACTGATGGAATTCAACCACAGCTCTGAAGAGACCTTTCCTTTTGATTGCGATGAGGATGTTCTTGGCGGTTGGGTGGATGACCGAATCCTTGAATTCATTGATACCTATCTCTGTCTGGAAACACACCCCTTCTACCAGAAAGACAACACCGTCCTTGATATAGTCTGCGGAATGCGTATTCCATCAATAGCCGCTACAAGCAGTGTCGAATGGCATGGACGGATATTCTATTTCTGCTCTGAGCACTGTAAAGATGCTTTTATCAAGGGAAACTCCTAGTTTTGCAGGAGGGCTTATGCCGAAGAAAACCTGCGTGGCCTCGCTCTGTCTCTCACTGCTGCTATTTATAACATCTCCCGCCATGATCAATTACAGGTGCTTGTATGTGGAATATGTTACTCTCGGTGTAGACTATTCCCCACCTGTCCTGACCTGTTCAAGGAGTGATTGCTGTAACTACCTGAATTCACCAGTATATTGACCTTGGCACGATATCTGATATACTTCTCCAATTAAGAACTATCCAAAACCGAGGCTGCCATGAAATCATATCTTGTCATACTTGCATTTCTCGTCCTTTCTCCCGGCATTGTCCATGCCGATGACCCAAAATCGGTCGAACAGCTTCCCTCCCTGATTACAACCGCCCTTGCCAACAATCCCGAACTGAAATCCTCCCAGTCCCGCTGGCGGATGTTTGCCAGCAAGGCGAAACAGGCATCAAGTCTCGAAGACCCGATGTTCATGTTCAAACTACAGAACATGTTGGTGCGGGAACCGTTCGTTTTTAACAAGGATCCCCAATCCGCCAAGGTAATCGGCATTTCCCAGCAGCTTCCCTTCTGGGGCAAGCGGGCGATCAAGCAAGAAATCGCAGAGTATGAGGCAGATTCCTATAAATGGGCCACTGAAGAGCGCAAACTGGAATTGACCCGTATGGTCAAGGAGACCTGGTACCAGATCTGGGCTGTGGATAAGTACACGGAGATTGTTGACAAAAACCTGAGGATTCTGGCCGACTTCGTGACCATTGCCGAGTCGAAGTACTCCGTTGGTCAGGGGGTGCAGCAGGACATCTACAAGGCCGGCCTTGAAAAATCCAAGATGCTCGATATGCAGATCACCCTCAGACAGCAGCGCAAGAGCCTGGAGGCAAACCTTAATTACCTCCTCTATCGCCCCGTAAATACACCGGTAGGCACGGTCGCCGATTTCTCCCTGCCGCAGCTGTCGCTCTCCGCCGAACAGCTGAACCAGACCGCCCTTGAGAAGCGTCCCCAGATAAAAAGCCTGGCCAGCTTGACCAGTAAAGGTCAGGCATCCCGCCTCTTGGCGCAGAAGGAGTTCTACCCCGATTTCAATCTCTCCTTTGAGTACATGTTCAAAGAAGCCATTGCGACCGACATGATAACTGACCCCGGCTACGACATGTTCACCGTCGGCGTAACTTTTAACCTCCCCTTCCAACGTGAGCGCCGCCATGCAATGCTGGCCGAATCAACCTCCGAGACGAGCATGGCAGCAGAAGAATTGAATGCCTTAAAGAACACGATCTCCTACACCATCAGCGATACCCTCGCCCAGATGGACCGCCGCCGGAAACTGGTGGAGCTCTACAAGGGAGGGATTATCCCCCAGGCGGAGCAATCACTGGAGTCGGCCGTCATCAGCTACCGCGTTAACAAGGTCGATTTTCTGACGCTTCTGGACGGCAGGATGAATCTGTTCAACTATGAGCGCGAACTGTACGAGTCGCAGGCGGAATACATGATGAAGTTTGCCCAGCTTGAGGCGGCGGTGGGGATGGAACTGCAGTAAAGACAATTATGAGTTTTGAATTATAAATGTTTAAATTCAATTCAAAATTCAAAATTTAAAATTCAAAATTGATTTCGAGGTATGGCCATGTCCATGAACAAGAAAATCGCAATCCCGCTGGTTATCCTGATTGTTGCCGTTTCCGTTGCCGGCGGCCTGCTCTACAAAAGAGGGTGGTTCAGGGATGACGGAGGCGGACACTCAAAGCTTGAGCATGCGGCCAAGACCCTCTACACCTGCTCCATGCACCCCTTCATCATCAAGGACAAGCCGGGGACATGCCCGATCTGCGGCATGGAACTGATCAAGAAGATCGACGGCGCCACCGATGGCGCGGCCCAGACTCCGGAGCAGAAGCAGCAGGCCGGTATGCTTGGCCATGTCTCGCTTTCTCCGACCCAGCGGGTCATGGCCAACGTTGCCACCGTGCCGGCGAAGCAGACTACCCTGGATAAGGAAATCAACGCCGTCGGCATCGTGCAGTACGACCAGTCGCGTCAGGCCAAGGTCACCGCCTGGATCGCCGGTCGTATCGACAAGCTCAATGTTACTACCGTGGGGGCCTATGTCAGCAAGGATAAGCCGGTGGCCGAGGTCTATTCTCCCGATCTGCTCGCTACCCAGCAGGAATACCTGTTAGCGGTCAAGAGCCGTGACCAGCTGAAAAACTCGCCGATCCCCTCAATCTCCCAGAACGGCGATGGCCTGGTGGCGTCTGCCAAACAGCGGTTGATGCTCTTTGGAGTCAAGGAGAGCCAGATTGCTGATCTGGAGAAGGCAGGCAAGCCGAATATCCGCCTTCCGATCTACACGCCGCAATCCGGCGTTGTCATTGAAAAGATGGTTCAGCAGGGTCAGTATGTCAATACCGGCGACCCACTGTTCAATATCGTTGATCTCTCCACCGTCTGGGTAGAGGTGGAGGTCTACGAAAATGAGTTCACCAACATCCACATCGGCCAGCGGGTCGAGATCCGTTCCCAGTCCTATCCCGGTAGACCGTTCATCGGCCGCATCTCCTTTATCTACCCCTTCCTTGATCCCAAGACCAGGACCGTCAAGGCCCGCGTCGAAATGCCGAATCCCGGCATGAAGCTGAAGCCAGACATGTTCGTCAACGCGATCATCAAGGTGCCGCTCGGTTCGGCAATCGTCGTGCCGGTTACCGCGGTCATGGACACCGGCAAGCGCCAGGTGGTCTGGGTTGAAACTTCGCCGGGAATGTTCGAGCCGCGTGATGTCCAGGCCGGGCAGCAGACCGATGACAGGATCCAGATATTGTCCGGGCTCAAGTCGGGCGACAAGGTGGCGGTATCCGGGGGCTATCTGATCGACTCCGAATCGCAGCTTAAGGGCGGCGGTGTGGATCACAGTCAGCACACCGGCGGGGCCAAACCTGATGCGAAAGGACAGGCCCCGGCCGCAGCCCCGGCTAAGAAGGATACCTTGAAGATGGATGATATGAAGATGTGATACCTGCTGCCTAATGACCTTCGACAAGGATCTCACGTATGATTGAAAAAATTATCGAATACTCCGCCCGTAACCGGATCATCATCCTGATGATCTTCGGGTTGATCATCGCCTGGGGAGTCTGGTCGATCTACCGTACGCCGGTGGACGCCATTCCCGACCTGTCCGACAACCAGGTGATCGTCTTTACCGATTACCCTGGCCGCTCGCCGCAGGTGGTGGAGGACCAGGTTACCTACCCGCTGGCGGTCAACCTGCAGGGGTTGCCGCAGGTTCGTGCCGTACGGGCATCCTCCGCGTTCGGCTTCTCGATGATCTACGTCATCTTCGAGGACAAGGCGGACATCTACTGGGCCAGGACCCGCGTGCTGGAGCGGCTGAACTATGCCGCCTCCCTGCTTCCCCCCGGCGTGGTTCCGACCCTGGGCCCGGACGGCACCGGCGTGGGACATGTATTCTGGTACACGATCGAGGGGAAAGGGTATGACCTGGAGCAGCTGCGCACCCTTCAGGACTGGTTCGTGCGCTACCAGCTCAATACCGTCCAGGGGGTGGCCGAGGTGGCCTCCATCGGCGGCCTGGTGCGGGAATATCAGATTGATCTCGACCCCAACAAGCTCTTCGCCTTCAACATTAATGTCGCCAAGGTCATGGATGCCGTCAAGGCGGCCAACAAGGATGTGGGCGGCAGGCTGATCGAACAGGCCGATGCAGAATACCTGATCCGTGGGCGCGGCTATGTCAAGTCGAAGTCCGATCTGGAGAACATAGTCGTCGGTGCAGATATGCGCGGCACCCCCATCTACGTCAGGAATCTTGGAACTGTGCAGACCGGCGGCGCCATCCGGCGCGGTCTGCTGGATATGAACGGCGAAGGGGAGGCGGTCGGTGGTATCGTCGTCATGCGCTACGGCGAGAATGCCAAGGATGTCATCGACCGGGTCAAGGTCAAGATAACGGAGTTGGAAAAGGGGCTGCCGCCCGGGGTCAAGATCATGGTCTCCTACGACCGCTCCGACCTGATCCAGCGCGCCATAGACACCCTGAAAACCAACCTGCTGGAAGAATCGGTCGTCGTCTCCCTGGTCATCCTCATCTTCCTGCTTCACTTCCAGAGCGCGCTGGTCATCGTCCTCACCCTGCCGATCTCGGTGCTGATCGCCTTCATCACCATGAAGCTGATGGGAGTCACCTCCAACATCATGTCACTGGGAGGGATCGCCATTGCCATCGGCGTGCTGGTGGATGCCGGAGTCATCATGGTGGAGAACTGCTACCGCCACCTCTCCGAAATGCCGCCCGAGGAGCGGGCGGGAAAGAGGCTGGAGGTCGTTATAACCTCGGCCAGGCAGGTCGGCCGGGCGATCTTTTTCTCCCTGGCGATCATCGTGCTCTCTTTTGTGCCGGTATTCATGCTGGAAGGTCAGGAAGGAAAGATGTTCCACCCCTTGGCTTTCACCAAGACGTTTTCCATGATGGGGTCGGCCCTGATCGCCATCACCCTGGTGCCGGTGCTCATGTACTACTTCATGAGGGGCAAGATGCCGCCGGAAAGTTCCAACCCGGTTTCGACCTTCTTCATCAGGCTGTATTCGCCGGTCATCCGCTGGGTGCTGGTCTGGAAAAAGACCACCATCGCCCTGAACCTCGTGGCCCTGCTGGTTGCCGTGCCGATGTTCATGAGTCTCGGTTCCGAATTCATGCCCCCCCTTGACGAAGGGTCGCTGCTCTACATGCCGGTTACGCTCCCGAACGTCTCGATAACAGAGGCCAAGCGGCTGATCCAGGTGCAGGACACGATCATCAAGAGCGTGCCCGAGGTTGAGCATGTCCTGGGCAAGGTCGGCCGGGCCGAGACATCAACCGACCCGGCGCCGGTATCCATGTTCGAAAGTATCATCATCCTGAAGCCGAAGGACAAGTGGCGCCCGGGAGTCAAGAAGGCGGATATCGTAGCCGAACTGGACTCAAAACTCCAGCAGATCGGCGTCCGCAACGGCTGGACCCAGCCGATCATCAACCGCATCAACATGCTTTCCACCGGGGTGCGTACCGACCTGGGTGTCAAGATCTTCGGCAATGACCTGAATGTGCTCAAGGATCTGGCGATCCAGGCCGAGGCGATATTGAAGCCGATCAACGGCGCGGCCGACGTGGTGGCCGAGCGGGTAACCGGCGGCAGCTACATCGACATCGACATCGACCGTGAGGCGGCCGCCCGCTATGGGGTGGGCGTAGGGGATATCCAGTCGGTTATTGAAACAGCACTCGGCGGCGAGATGCTCACAACCGCCGTTGACGGGAGAAACCGGTTTCCGATCCGCTTGCGCTACCAGCGGGATTATCGCGATAATATCCCGGCCATCCGCCGTATCTTGGTGGGGAGTATGGAGGGAACCCAGGTTCCGCTTTCGCTGGTGACCAAGCTGAAAATTTCCACCGGCGCGCCGGAGATCAACAGCGAGGGGGGGCTGCTGCGCTCGCTGGTTTTCCTCAACGTCCGCGGCCGCGATATGGGTGGCTTCGTTACCGAAGCCAAGCAGGTGCTGGAGAAAGAGCTCAAACTCCCCCCCGGTTACTACGTGGCCTGGTCCGGACAGTGGGAGAACCAGATTCGCGCCAAGGCGCGCCTGCAGCTGCTGATACCTCTCGGTATGGTGATCATTTTCATCCTACTCTATTTTACCTTCCATTCGGCCCTTGAGGCCAGCATGGTCATGCTCTCCGTCCCTTTTGCCCTGGTAGGGGGGGTATACCTGGTCTCGGCTTTGGGCTACAACCTCTCGGTGGCGGTCTGGGTCGGCTTTATCGCCCTGTATGGCATTGCCGTGGAGACCGGAGTCGTGATGGTTATCTACCTGCACGAGGCGCTGGACAAGAAGCTGATCAACGGCCCCTGTACAGAACAGGATATCTATGACGCCACCTTCGAGGGTGCGGTGCTCCGTCTGCGGCCCAAGTTGATGACCGTGGCGGTGGCCTTGCTGGGCCTGATTCCGATCATGTGGTCAACCGGCACCGGCGCCGACGTGATGAAACCGATTGCCGCGCCGATGATCGGCGGCATGATTTCCTCGGCGGTTCATGTTCTGATCATGAC
>JBAQPK010000266.1:0-4518 GCA_049305715.1 Desulfuromonadaceae bacterium
TTTTGAGCGTTTCTTCTATATAGAAGCATTCCGGGGCCTTTATGTCCTCCAGATTTATGCCGCCAAAGGTCGGCTCCAGCAGTTGGCAGGCCTTGATGATCTCATCAGGATCTTCGGTGTCAAGTTCTATATCGAAGACATCGATGTCGGCAAATCGTTTAAAAAGAATCCCTTTCCCTTCCATAACCGGCTTACCGGCCAGGGCTCCAAGATTGCCGAGACCAAGTACGGCGGTACCATTGGATACAACCGCTATCAGGTTGCCCTTGGCGGTATATTTGTAGGCATCCTCGGGATTTTTCTGAATCGCAAGGCAGGGCTCGGCAACACCGGGTGAATATGCTAATGAAAGATCTTCAGCCGTCTGGCACGGTTTTGTGGAAATTACCTCGATCTTGCCTTTACGGCCGCTTGAGTGATATTCTAGCGAATCTTTAAATTTAGCCATTTTCAGTCTCCGTTTTTTTAGTTTAGTTAAAAAACAAGCTGGTTTTTTGAAACATTTCACCTCTACTTTTACTAAAAGTGAAAAACAATAGCCTCCTTGAAATACTCTTGTCAAGCAGTTAATCTGCTTGTGTCAAAATATGTAATTAATTGACTTGTTTCCCTACATTGAAGTAGTATTTTTCACTCCTTGCGCTCTATCGATCAGAAGCAGGAAAATCAGCCATATAAAAAACACTGATACGCTTCTAGCACTATGTTATATAGATCATCACAATTTCAGCCTTGGTGACCAAAATGATAATGATTGACCGTCTGATTGAGCAGGCCCTTCTTGAAGACATTCATACCGGTGACATCACCACGCTCGCGGTTGTCCCGGGAGAACGCCCCGCCTCCGCGAGGCTGATTGCTAAGGAGAGTCTGGTGGTGGCCGGACTTGCTACCGCAGCCCGGGTATTCAGGATACTTGATCCCGGCATCAGTTTCACCTCCTGCCTGGACGATGGCGAAAAAGCCGCGGCCGGAACTGTTTTGGCAACGGTTGATGGAGAAGCCGCGCAGCTGCTGATGGGCGAGCGGGTGGCGCTCAATCTGCTCCAGAGGATGTGCGGCATAGCGACGATCACCGCCAGCTTTGTCGCAGCGGTCGCCGGCACGAAGGCCCGGATCGTTGACACCCGCAAAACAACCCCCGGACTACGACAACTGGAGAAATACGCCGTACGAGTCGGGGGAGGCATCAATCACCGCACCGGCCTGTATGACGGCGTCCTGATCAAGGAAAACCATATTGTCGCCGCCGGAGGCATCACCGAAGCGATCCGCCGTGCCCGCGCATACATCCCTCACACATTGAAAATAGAGATAGAAACCGAGACCCTGAACCAGGTTGATGAGGCCCTTGAGGCCGGGGCCGACATAATCATGCTCGACAACATGAGCCTGAACGAAATGCGGATTGCCGTTGTCACCATTGGCGATCGGGCTCTGGTTGAGGCTTCCGGCGGTGTCAACCTCGAACGCGTGCGGGCAATTGCCGAGACCGGTGTAGGCATTATTTCGGTAGGAGCGTTGACGCATTCTTCACGGGCTATGGATATCTCAATGCTTCTCGACTAAGCCCCGGCAAGTCCCAGAAAATTATCGAGGTAGCGCGATGCACCCAAAAGCCGGCACCATATTGCATCTGTTCCGTACTGAAACGGGCTTCATATCCGGCCAGCATTTCAGCAGAGAGCTCGGGGTATCGCGGACCGCCGTCTGGAAACACATAACGGCATTAAGAAATGACGGCTATCGTATCGAAGCGGTTCCATCACGAGGCTATCGGCTCATCTCCTCGCCGGACACAATCGATCCGCACGAAGTAAGAGCGCAGCTGGAGGGTGCCAGAATCGGCCGCCACCTGGAATTTTTGAAAACCACCGTTTCCACCAATGCCGACGCCTTCCGGCTGTCAGAAGGGGGAGCTGTTGAGGGGACAGTCGTTCTGGCGGATTCCCAGAGCGGCGGCAAGGGGCGACGCGGACGTGTCTGGGCGTCACCCGCCGGAGTCAATCTGTACTGTTCGGTTGTATTGCGCCCTGGGATAATGCCGCATGAGGCACCGCAACTGACCTTCCTCTCCGCAGTGGCCGCAGCACGGGCAATAGAGCAGACAACCAGGCTGGTCCCGGAGATTAAATGGCCCAATGACCTGCTGGTCTCCGGGAAAAAGGTTGCCGGTCTGTTAAATGAGATGAGCGCGGAAACCGACGGTATCAATTTTGTTATTCTCGGCATCGGCGTCAACCTGAATATGACTGCAGACCAGTTTCCCGACGACCTGCGCCACCCGGCCACGTCGCTTCTTCTGGAGTCTGGCGTACCGGTTGACCGATCACGTTTTGCAGGCGCCATGCTAAGTGAACTTGACCGACTGTACAGTGACTTTCTGGCGCACGGCTTCGGACCGGTACGCGAAGAGTGGCAGCGACGCTGCAATGCCAACGGGCGGCAGGTAATCGTCAGTGACTCCGGAACGGAATGTACCGGGGGGTGTTTTATGGGTATCGATTCGGACGGAGCGTTGCTGCTCCAATCCGAAGATGGCAGTGTGCACCGTATCACCTGTGGAGATGTGAGGGTAATCTGAATGCTTCTGGTTATTGACGTCGGCAACAGCAACATAGTTTTGGGAGTGTATGACGGTCTGCTGCTGCTCCGCAGCTGGCGCCTTTCAACCGATAAATCCCGCACATCGGATGAATATGCGGTACTTCTGCACAGCCTGTTTGATCAGGCCGGACTTGCTTTTTCGGAAGTCAAAGCCTCGATAATTTCATCGGTAGTGCCGCCACTGACCGGCGTAATGGAGGCAATTTCCCACGATTTTTTCAACCTGACCCCCTACGTTGTCGGCCCCGGAATCAAAACCGGGATGCCGATCCACTATGACAATCCCCGTGAAGTCGGGGCGGACCGGATTGTTAATGCCGTGGCCGGCTATGAAAAGCATGCACGCCCGCTGGTCATTGTCGATTTCGGAACGGCCACCACCTTTGATTATGTCAACGGCAAGGGGGAGTACTGTGGCGGCGCAATCGCTCCAGGCCTTGCCATTTCAATGGAAGCGCTCTTTCAGCGAGCAAGTAAGCTGCCCAGAATCGATATAATCAAGCCGCCCAATGTAATCGCAAAGAACACCGTCAACTCGATGCAGGCCGGAATTTTTTTCGGCTACGTTGGCCTTGTCGACGGGATTGTGGAGCATATACGGGCCGAATCCCACGAGGATTTCAAGGTGATCGCCACCGGCGGCCTGGCCTCTTTGATCGCTCCGGAGTCGAAAACGATTGATGAAGTCGATGAAAACCTGACACTTGAAGGCTTGCGCATACTGTATGAACGAAACCGCTGATTGGTGTACCTGATGAGATTCTCCGGAAGTAGCAGTCCAGTGAAATCCATATTGCACGCAAGGAGGCAGTTCTATGGGACAATTTGAAACCAGCAAGATTCGTAACCTGGGCATTATCGCGCATGGTGGTGCCGGCAAGACGTCGCTTTCAGAGGCAATTCTGTTTGATACCGGGATGATCGACCGGCTCGGCCGGGTTGACGACGGCACGTCAACGATGGATTTTGAGCCGGAGGAGATCAAGCGGAAGATTTCAATCACATCAGCGCTTGACCATTGCGAGTGGAAGGGACATTCGATCCACATCGTCGATACCCCGGGTTACGGCAATTTCATTGCGGATACCCGTGCCTGCATGCGCACCCTGGACTGTGCGGTCATCATCCTCTCGGCGATATCAGGGGTCAAGGCCCAGACGGAGGAAATCTGGAGTTGGGCCAACGAGTTTGAAATCCCGCGCATCGCATTTGTCAACAAGCTTGACCGTGAGCGGGCCAGTTTTCTGCGGGCCATCGATGATATGGAAAAGATGCTGGGGGCACGGGGGATCGCCATTCAAATGCCGATCGGTCTTGAAGCGGCTTTTGAGGGAGTCATCGATCTGATAACAATGAAGGCCTGCTTTTATGCCAAGGACGGCTCGGGAAAATATACGGAAGGAGCCATCCCTGGCGAGTACGCCGAAGAAGCGGCGCGTCTGCGCGAGCAGATGGTCGAAACAGTTGCCGAGGCGTACGATGCACTCACTGAAAAATACCTTGAAAACGGCACTCTTTCCGAAGACGAAATCATCGACGGGCTCAGGGTCGGTACGATGCGTAACACTTTCACCGCCGTCCTCTGCGGTGCTGCGACTGCCAATATCGGTGTAGCTCACCTGCTGGACGGAATTTGCGCCTATCTCCCCTCGCCGCTGGATCGAACCAATGCGGTCGGTATCCACCCCAAAAGTGAAGAGATCATCGAACGCGCTCCGGACGAGAAGGAACCGTTTTCCGCACTGGTTTTCAAGACAACTTCCGACCCGTACACCGGCAAAATCACCATTTTCAGGGTATATTCCGGGGTACTGAACTCCGATTCGACGATATTCAACGCGACCAGAGGGGTTGAGGAACGGATCGGCCAGATTTATGAACTGGAGGGGAAAAAGCAGCGACCGATCAAAC
>JBAQPK010000267.1:0-5806 GCA_049305715.1 Desulfuromonadaceae bacterium
CTGAAAGTGAATCAATACCTGAAAGATCACGATACGAATGGTCTGGAAATTCATATCATGTCTCCCGTGGAAGCGATGCGCTTTACTCTTCCAAGGGCGAAAGCCGGCCAGGATACCATTACCGTAACCGGAAATGCCTTGAGGGATTATATCACCGACCTGTTCCCGATCTTAGAGCTGGGTACCAGTTCAAAGATGCTGTCAATCGTGCCGCTTCTGGCTGGCGGCGGACTGTTCGAGACAGGCGCAGGCGGCTCGGCTCCCAAGCATGTTCAGCAATTTGTCCAGGAAGGGTATCTGAGATGGGATTCACTCGGCGAATTCCTGGCGCTGGCGGTATCGCTGGAGCATCTGGCAGCTACCTTTAAAAATGAAAAAGCCCAGCTCCTGGCTGATACGCTTGATCAGGCCAATACCAAGTTCCTCGACAACAACAAGAACCCGGCCCGCAAGGTTGGTCAGATAGACAATAGGGGCAGCCACTTCTACCTCGCTATGTACTGGGCCGAGGCTTTGGCAGAACAGACCAGGGACAAGGATTTGCAGGCACGTTTTGCCACGGTAGCCAAGCAGCTTCAGGAAAATGAGGCAAAGATCAATGAAGAGCTGATCGGAGCCCAGGGTAAACCGGTTGATATGGGTGGCTACTATCTTCCTGATCCGGTAAAAACGGAAAAAGCCATGCGTCCGAGTCCGACATTAAACGCGATTATTGACGCTATTGCTTAGGTGCATCAGTCGATGTCTTTCCGCCTGGCGGCGGAAAGACATCGATATCGCATTTAAATATCTCGTATAGACCGGGATTGCGCTTGCAAAGCTCTTTTATAATTAGATTCAGCCGCGCAAAGTGAGCCAGATGGAATACACCTACGTTACAGTCCCTCCGGGGGAAAAGATCACCATGGGAAGCGACGGCACGTTGAAGGTGCCGGACAACCCGATCATTCCTTATATTGAAGGTGACGGTACCGGTGTTGATATCTGGAAAGCCTCGGTTCGAGTTTTCGATGCCGCCGTGGAGAAGGCCTACTGCGGCTCGAAAAGAATCAGTTGGATGGAGGTCTTTGCCGGCGAAAAACCCTTCAACCGGTTTCGCGATCAGATGGGTGACAAAGCCTGGTTGCCGGATGAAACTGTTCAGGCATTCAGGGAGTTTCTTGTCGGGATCAAAGGGCCGCTGACCACTCCGATTGGAGGCGGCATTCGTTCTCTTAATGTCGCACTTCGTCAGATGCTTGACCTGTACACCTGTCTTCGGCCGATCCGCTATTTTCAGGGTGTTCCGACTCCGGTAAAAAAACCGGAAGATGTTGATATGGTGATCTTCCGGGAAAATTGTGAAGATATTTATGCCGGCATCGAGTGGATGACCGGCACCGCTGAATGTGAAAAGGTCATACAGTTTCTGATCAGGGAGATGGGGGTCAGCAAGATCCGTTTCCCCGAGAGTTCCTCCATCGGAATCAAGCCGATCTCCCGTGACGGTTCAGAGCGGCTGATCCGCGCCGCTATTCAGTATGCGCTCGACCATAAACGCAAGTCCGTGACTATTGTTCACAAGGGCAATATCATGAAGTTCACCGATGGGGCTTTCAAGGATTGGGGCTATGCGTTGGCCACATCCGAGTTCCGCTCCCGGGTTGTAACCGAGCGTGAGTCATTGATTATTAATAATCAGGACCGTAATCCTTTGCTTTCGGTTGAAGAAAATGCAAAGATGATCGACCCCGGTTATGATATGATGTCGCCTCAACAGCAGGAAGTCATATGTAACGAGGTTAAAGCAGCCATTACGTTGCTGCCGACACACGGAAACGGCCAGCTGAAAAAACTGCTGATGATCAGGGACGCCATAGCCGATATAACCTTGCAGCAGGTTCTGACCCGCGCCAAGGAATTTGATGTTGTTGCCACGATGAATCTGGAAGGCGACTTTCTCTCCGATGCCCTGGCGGCTCAGGTCGGTGGAATCGGTATCGCACCGGGTGCCAATATAAATTACGTAACCGGCCATGCCATCTTCGAGGCTACCCATGGCACGGCGCCAAAGTACGCTAATCTGGACAAGGTTAATCCGGGCTCCGTCATTCTTTCAGGGGTCATGATGCTGGAATATCTGGGGTGGCAGGAAGCCGCGGATCTGATCGTCAAGACGCTCGACAGGACTATTGGCCAAAAACGCGTAACGTACGATTTTGAACGGATGATGCAGGGGGCAACGCTGCTTTCCTGCTCAGGCTTTGCCGATGCTCTGATTGAAAATATGTAAGATGATGCTGTTAGCAGGGGCTGGGGATACTACCCCTGCCTTATTTTACAAAAAAACAAAAGAGGAGGAAAAAGTATGGCTCGTAAAAAGATTTCACTCATCGGTGGTGGACAGATCGGCGGCGTTCTTGCTCAGCTTTGTGCTTTGCGTGAGCTTGGTGATGTTGTCCTTTTTGACATTGTTGAAGGTCTTCCCCAAGGCAAGATGCTTGACATTGCTGAAGTTGGACCGGTAGATCGCTACGATGTAAACCTGAAAGGCACCAACAGCTACGAAGACATCAAAGGTTCAGACGTTGTTATCGTTACTGCCGGTCTGCCGCGCAAACCGGGCATGAGTCGTGATGACCTGATCGAAGTCAATTCAAAGATCATGACTTCGGTTGCAGAAGGGATCAAGGCGAACGCTCCAAACGCGATCGTTATCGTTATCTCAAATCCTCTTGACGCCATGGTTACCCTCTGCCAGAAGATTACCGGCTTTCCTTACAACCGCGTTATCGGCCAGGCCGGTGTACTCGACTCCGCTCGTTTTGCCAGCTTTATCGCCTGGGAACTGGGTGTGTCCGTTAAGGACGTATCTGCCATGACCCTCGGCGGCCACGGCGATGACATGGTGCCTCTGGTTCGTTATGCGAGTGTTAACGGTATTCCGGTTACTGAACTTCTCGAGCAGAAATACGGCGCCGAGAAGGGCAAAGAAGTCATGGAAGCCATGGTCAAGCGCACCCGTGGTGCAGGCGGTGAAGTTGTTGCCCTGCTGAAAACCGGTTCAGCCTTCTACTCACCGGCCTCTTCTGCCATTGCCATGGCGGAGTCGATTCTCAAAGACCAGAAGCGCGTTCTTCCGACCTGCTGCTACCTGCAGGGCGAGTTCGGTGTCAATGGTTTCTACGTTGGCGTTCCGGCTGTTCTCGGTGAAAAAGGCGTTGAAAAAATCATCCAGTTCAAACTGGATGCCGAAGAGCAGGCGATGATGGACAAATCTGTTGCTGCGGTCAAGGAACTGGTCGGCAGCATGAAGTAGTATTTGATTCCAGGTATCTGGAAGTCAGCAAAAGAAGGGCGGATATGTCTGCCCTTCTTTTGCTACTTTTTGGAGCCTGTATTTACCACCTTTTATTACGGAATAAAGGAGTCTTTCTAGATGGAAAAGAAACTACCAAAAATTGAGATTATCGAAAAGTACTGCAAGGGGTGCCACATTTGTGTTGAATTCTGCCCCACCAAGGTTCTTGAAATGAAGGGTTTCTACGCTTCTGTCAAAAATCTCGAAGCCTGTATCAAATGTATGCAGTGTGAATTGCGTTGTCCCGACTTCGCTATCAAAGTCATAACCGAATAAATCTACAGGAGGAAATGAACAGTGTCCAAAAAAGTAGCGTTTCTTCAGGGTAATGAAGCTGCCGCACACGGCGCGTTATATGCCGGCTGCAACTTCTTTGCAGGCTACCCGATCACCCCTTCAACCGAGGTTTCTGAAGTCCTGTCTGCCGAACTTCCCAAGACTGGCGGGAAATTTTTGCAGATGGAAGACGAAATCGCCGCCATGGCGGCAATACTTGGCGCATCACTGACTGGCGCCAAGGTACTGACTTCAACATCAGGCCCGGGTTTGTCCCTGAAACAGGAACTGATCGGCTACGGCTGCATCGCCGAAATTCCATGCGTTGTCTATAACGTCATGCGCGGCGGTCCTTCAACCGGCATGCCTACCGGCCCTTCACAGTCAGATGTTATGTGCGCAAAGTGGGGAACCCATGGCGACCATCCTGCCATCTGCCTGACACCGGCTTCAGTTCAGGAAACATATGAAGAAGTAATTCGCGCCTTCAACCTGTCCGAGAAATATCGTACACCGGTCATGGTAATGCCTGACGAGATCGTTGCCCACATGCGTGAGCGGATTGTTTTTCCGGAACCAGGTGAAGTTGAAGTCGTTCCACGCAAGTCCCCGACCGTTCCGCCCGAACAGTACAAGCCGTATGACACCAGTTTCGGCGATGTTCCGCCACTGGCTGCCTTTGGTTCCGGCTACAAGTTTCATGTTACCGGCCTTAACAAAATGGCAGACGGTTTTCCAACCACCAAAGCCGATGTTGTCCAGGCTGAGGAAGAGCGTCAGGTCCGCAAGGTTGATGCAAATATCGATGATATCGTCACCTTCGAAGAGTACATGCTTGATGACGCCGAAGTAGCGGTTATTGCGTACGGTTCCACCTCCCGTTCCGCACGCTATGCAGTCAATGTCGCCCGTGAGCAGGGAATCAAGGCCGGCATGTTCCGTATCAAAACTTTCTGGCCTTTCCCGGACAAGCAGATCAAAGCATTGGCCGGCAAGGTCAAAGGCTTTGTTATTCCTGAGATGAATCTGGGAATGTGTTCGTTAGAGCTTGAGCGTTGCGCACAAGGCAAGGTTCCGGTACTCGGCATTTTCCGTGTTGACGGTGAACCGATCAACCCCGACCAGATCCTCGATAAGATCAAGGAGGTTAAATAACCATGGCTTTTGATTATGATAAATATCTTCGTCCCGGCAAACTGCCCCACATCTGGTGTCCAGGCTGCGGCCACGGCATCGTCATGAAGGGGTTGATCCGTGCCATGGACACGCTTAAGCTCAAAAAAGAGGAGACCGCCGTTGTTTCAGGCATCGGTTGTGCCTCGCGTCTTCCCGGTTATATTGATTGCTGTACGCTGCACACAGCCCACGGCCGCGCCGCTGCATTTGCAACCGGTGTAAAGATGGCCAAGCCTGAAATGAATGTTATTCTGGTTGGCGGTGACGGCGACGGCACTGCAATCGGCGGTAATCACTTCATCCATGCCTGCAGACGTAATATCGACATGACCTACATCATCATGAACAACTATATCTACGGAATGACCGGCGGACAGTTTTCACCCTGTACCCCAACCGGTGCCAAGGCGTCCACGACTCCTTACGGCAACCCCGATCCCGGATTCGATATTGCAAAGCTTGCAATCGGCG
Source organism: Desulfuromonadaceae bacterium (assembly GCA_049305715.1). Taxonomy (GTDB): domain Bacteria; phylum Desulfobacterota; class Desulfuromonadia; order Geobacterales; family Pseudopelobacteraceae; genus JACRCG01. Next base: position 5,264 of record JBAQPK010000267.1, read on the forward strand.
CAGGTGCTACCTTTGTTGCCCGTGGCACTGCATTCCACGCAAACCAGATAGACAAACTGATTGTGGAAGCGATTCAGCACAAAGGGTTCTCTGTCGTTGAAATCCTCGATGACTGCCCCACTACTTACGGACGCCGTAACAAGTACAAGTCCGTTATTGAAATGATGAACCGTTTGAAAGAAGTTGCCGTACCGGTTAAAGCCGCCGAGAAAATGACCGCCGAGCAACTGCAGGGTAAAATTCTGACTGGTGTACTCTACAAGGAAGAAATCAAGCCTGAGTATACTGCCGAGTACGCCAAGGTTATCGAGCGTGCCAGGGCTGCCAAGTAATAATTACAAGAAAAGGAGCGATATATTCATGTCAAGATATGAACTCAGGTTTTCCGGAGCAGGTGGACAGGGTCTGATCACCGCCGGGATCATCATGGCCAAAGCCGCTTCGATCTATGAAGGGAAGCAGGCCGTTCAGTCGCAGAGCTACGGCCCGGAAGCCCGTGGTGGCGCATCAAAATCGGAAGTTATTATTTCAGATGGTCCGATC
>JBAQPK010000268.1:0-1872 GCA_049305715.1 Desulfuromonadaceae bacterium
CCGCTGTGATCGTCGGTCAGGCCGTAGATCCAGGGGCGGAGGCGGATCGGAACCGGTTTGTTTTTGTAATCCTTGGTGCCGCCGTAGATCTTGAGGACGTAGTCGCCATCCGGCAGCTCGCGGGCGACGTAGAGACAGTTGGAGCTGGAGGCGTCGACGTGATGCATCTCGTTGGGGCGTTCGGCCTGATAGCGTTCGATGCGGCGTTTCTGTTTGTTGGCGCCGATCTCGCGCAGGACGCGGTCAAAGGTGCCGACATGGACGTCGCTGAAGCTTTCATCGATCAGGCCGTTTTCAATGGCCAGCTTGACGGCGTCGACCGTGGCGATCTGGCCGCGATGTTCGGGGGGGCGGCTCTTGATCTGCGCCACTATCAGCGAGGCGGACTCTATCCCGTCGATCTGCCGGGCGCCCTCGCGCTTGCGCCCCTGGGGGATGGAGCGATAGAGGCTCTGCACGCTGATATCGAGGCGCGCGGCCCATCCCTGCATCACTTGTGTCCGCCCCCCCTGGGGGGCGGCATTCAGGTCGCGTTTGACTATGGCCAGCATGGCCGGGTCGATTTGTTTGGCCATGTTATGCCTCGAATAGGTTGACGGTATCTTCCCAGCGGCTGCGCAGGTCTTTCAGGGCCAGTTCGGCGGTCTGCATGTGCCCCTCGACCTGCCCCATAATGACCGGATCGTCGGTAACATCGGGCCGGACGATGAATTTCGACATCTGCGTCACCAGTTCCAGCGTGGCATCCTGGATGGCGGACATCTGGGCGGAGGCAAAGCTGCGGTCTTTTTCCTCGGGGTCGAAGGGTTTGAGCCGCTCGACCTCTTTGAGCAGGGTTTTTTTCTCCAGCTTCAGCCCCTTGGTTTCTTCGTCGACGGCGCTCTTGAACTGTTTTTCCAGCTTCTCGACCCGGCTGTTGATCTGCTGGCGGTCGTTTATAATCCGCTCGATCGCGGCCTGTAGTTCTTCAGCGTGATCCTGGTCAATCGGGATTGATTCGTTTTCAATGGTGAGGCAGTCGCCGTCGATGATGACGCTGCCGTCATGGGTGAGTTGGCGAAGCTGTTTCAATTCTCGGTATCCGACTCCTAAACCGGAGACGTATCCTAAAAACTCTTCGCCGAAAACTTGTAGATTCAAAAGATCCTCGTCAATGTGACGGCGGGATTTCCCTATTGATTCACAGAACTTATCCCATGTTCCTATGCCGGGAACGTCTCTATAAATCTTCGATTCCTTGACTTGCTTCAGCCAGACCAAACTGGCGACGTCGCCGAATTTAGTCAGCATCTGGACGCCTTTTATCTGGCCGATCACCTCAAAGCATTTTGCAATCATCCCCTCACGCTCTGTCTGCTGTATCTGCCGTGATTTATCATCCTCACGCTCGGCCTCGTATGTGGCCGCATCCATTGCCAGGACGCCGGTGTGATGGTTGTTAGTCTCGGCCAGCACGGATACGGCGCCTTGGAGCAGTTTTTTGAGGCCGATCTCCAGGGCTTTCTTCTTGGTGACTTCATTGTCATCAATCCGGGCGAGGGCCGTCCGGATGGTGGTTTCATTGGCACCCGCCAGCTGGTTTTTGAAGTTGGCGTCTCCTGACGGGCAGCTGATCAGCCATTTCAGTTTTTCGAAGTCGATCTCTGTACTCATGTTCCCCTCCGGTTTATTGTTGATGTGTGCCAACTGCACTAAAGTTTTTTCAGACAGATTCTGGTAGCACTTCGGGCGGCTATTACATTGATCGGTACATTTCTCGCAGCAGTTCCTGCATGGTGGCCGGGCATTCCAGCAGAGCCGGCAGGCCAGAAGCTGCGATGCGAGCGAGAGGGCCACGATCACGCCTCCAGTTTTCTATTCAAGGCTTGCGGG
>JBAQPK010000269.1:0-7339 GCA_049305715.1 Desulfuromonadaceae bacterium
ACCCAGAAGTGCGGCAGCCGGGCCCTGGCTGCCCCCGGATCGTCGGAGCGCTTCCGTAATCAATCCCTCCTCCGCTTCCTTCAAGGTCGGAAAGTGATCCTGGTGATGCCCCGGGAGTTGGTTCAATTCACCCTGAGAGTCATCTGCCCGTCTGGGGGGTGATCTGTAACCGGTTTTGTTCCTCATGGAGTCCAGCATCGGGACTCCGTTTTTTTCCTTGGCAACGGCGTCATGCACCATTGCCTGGAACTCTCTCACGTTTCCCGGAAAGGGGTACGCCTCCAGGCAGTCAAAAAGTTCCGGATGAACAGTAGGGCGCTCCATGGAGAGCGCGCGTGCCGCCTCTTCGACAAAATGCTCGAAGAGCAGCGGGATATCCCCCTTCCTCTCACGCAGAGGCGGAATGGTGATCTGGTGGGCGCAGAGACGGAAATAAAGGTCTTTCCTGAACAGCCCTTCAGCCATGGTTGCGCTGAGTTGCTGGTTGGTGGCAACAATAATGCGGGCATCACTGCGCCTGGCAACATCAGAGCCGAGCGGATAGTAGTCACCCGCCTGAAGAAGGCGTAGCAGTTTAACCTGGGAAGCGGTATTCAGGTCGCCGATCTCGTCAAGAAAAAGGGTTCCTCCGCCCGCCTTTGCGATCATTCCGTCCCGTGCCTGGTCGGCTCCGGTATACGCCCCCTTTTTGTGGCCGAAAAGAGTGTCGGAAAAGACAACGTCGTCGAGCCCGGCCACATTTACCGCGACAAACTCTCCCGTGCGTCGGCTCAGCGCATGCACCGCATTTGCGAACAGCTCCTTGCCGACGCCGGTCTCCCCGGTAATCAGAATCGGCTGGCTGGAAACGGCCACAACTTCCAGATAGCTGAAGATTGCCTTCATCGCGGGGCATTGGGTGGTGATTTCCGCAAAAGCACTTTTGCTGGGGGCCTTGCCGGCCAGCAGACTCTCTTTCAGCGACAGGTTCATCTGCCGGAGGCTGTCCAATTCGAGGGCACGCTTGATGCTGGAAAGATAGCGGCTCTGCTCCACCGGTTTAACGAGATAATCAAAGGCCCCCTGCCTCATGCATTCAACCGCGGTATTCAGCTCGGTGGTTGCGGTCATGACGATCACCGGCACCTGCGGGTATTCCGCCATCACCCGGTTAAGCAGATCGGCCCCGGTCACATGCGGCATGGTCAGGTCAAGCACGATCAGCGCCGGCAGATGCTCCGCCAGAAAGGGAAGCAGGGCCCGGCCATCATCGATGGTGTGCAGATTGTTCAGTCCGGCCCTTCGCAGAATGGTTGCGCAGCTGAAGAGGAGCTGGGGTTCGTCGTCCACCAGAACGATCAACGGGGATGCCACGGCCGGCTTTTTCATGGTGTCCCGCCGTTATCTGCCCCTTGGGGCAAGCGTTCCGAAATCGGCAGCCGCACCGTGACCGTTGTTCCGCACCCCGGTTCTGAAGCATAGGCGAGTGTTCCATGGTGTTCCCTGACAATGGAACGGGAAATCGATACGCCGAGTCCGGTTCCACCCTGGGCGGATTTCGTGGTAAAAAACGGTTCAGCCACCCGCTCCAGTTCTTCCTTGGTCATTCCAACCCCGTCATCTTGTATCGTGATAATCACCGACTCTCCCGCACGGTCATAGGTCGTTGCAAGCCTTATCCCGCCGCCATTTCCAGCCACCGCATGGAGCGCATTTGTAACGAGATTTATCACCACCTGCTCGATCTGCTGGCTCTTGCCGCACACATGCGGGAGGTCGCTGCCAAGATCCACCGTGAGATCGCGTTTATGCTGGCATATCTCGTGTGAGAGAAGCGTCAATGCCATCCGTACGGTGCTGTTGATGTCAAAGGGCATCCCGGCTCCATCCGGGTCCTGCCTGACAAAACCTTTCAGTGTCTCAACAATGGCCTGAATCCTGCGCGCCCCTTCGGACAGCCCGGCGATCAGGCGAGGCGTCTCTTCCCGAACCTCCGAGAAACGCTGGCCGGCCAGGTAAAAATCGCCCTGTTCGGCCGCATGATCATCAAGTATCTCCAGCACAGCCTGCCAAGTTTCAGCAAGCAGTGACGAGTTGAAAAGGATGAAGTTGTTGGGGTTATTGATTTCATGGGCGATTCCGGAGGTAAGCATGCCCAGCGAGGCCATCTTGTTGGCTTGAATCAGCTTCGCCTGGCTATCGCGAACGTCCTCTTCCAGCCTTATTTTCTCGGTGATATCCCTGATCGAGCAGTAAACAACCTTGTCATCCATTATTGTAACGAGCTTGCCCCGCATGGAGGCGATGACCGTCGTGCCGTCTTTTCGAATGTGGGGAAGCCCGAACACGTCAAATCTGCCGTTCTGGTCGAGAGCGGCAACCATGGATTCCCGCAATTCCTGATGCCCTGTATCCAAAAAAGGCCATGGGAAAGCACAGAGCAGCTCGTCGCGGCTGTATCCGAACAACTCCGTTGCAGTCGGGTTGGCGTCTATGATCTCAAGGGTGTCGAGCTTGAACAGGATGATGGCATCCTCTTGCTGCAGAAACAGTTGGGAAAAACGCTCTTCGCTCTCCCTCAGCTTTATGTCGGCCAGCTTACGCTCGGTGATGTCGGAAATTATGCCGTCATAGGCTATGAGGTTGCCATCCAGATCCCGGTAGGGGACAAGGGTGTTCCTGATCCAGCGCAGTGAGCCGTCCTTGTGGCGAATGCGGTGTTCCAGTCCCAGGTTTTCGGATTCCGTCAGGATGCGCTGTGCCATGTCAAGGACCTGTGGGCGGTCATCATCATGCACAATCCTGTACCAGAGGTCGGGGGTGGCGTTATATTCCGCGGAGGTATAGCCGGTTACCTTTTCGCAACCATGCTGATGAACTGTCCGGGCGGGTTTGCCTTCCTCGAAGGAGACGGTATAGACATAGTTGGTTACGGATTCCAGGAGTCTCTGGTAGCGTTTCCGGCCGTCGCTGAGTTCCCAGGTCTTGGTCAGCACTTCTTCTTCCAGCTGTTCACGGTAGCGGGTGTTTTCTTCAAGGAGTCTGGCCCGTTCAAGCGCATATCGGATGGTGGCTTCCAGCACTTCCTTGTTGACGGGTTTGGTCAGATATCCCCAGGGCCACTGCCGAACCGCCTCAAAGGCGTCCGGCTGCCTTCTTTCTCCTGTTATGACGATGGACGGTACGTTGATATATGCATCGTTCAATTCCGCAAGAAAGCTCAATCCGGCATTCTGGGACATTTCCAGGTCGGCCAGAACGATGTCGGGCCGCTCGCGATCATACGCCGCCAATCCTTCCTCTCTGTTTACCGCTTCGATGACGCGATATCCCGAACTCTCCAGAAAACTTCGCAGAGAGGTGCAGACGAACTCCGGGTCCCCGACAACAAGCACCGACGGCGCCTCCCGGATGGAACCGTTATCTAATACCGCTGTCTTGCTCAAACACCCTCCGTATATGTTGTCTTTTATTCAGAACCGGCCGTATTCAGGGGTGAAGGAAACATACCCTTCGTTTACATTTGTGAAATTACCACATCATCTTATCCGGGATCAATTGTTAACACGTTTTGATACGGTAGGTCGTGTATTCTCTGTCAAGATCTTTCTCCACAACATCAACCGTGCAACTGTTGTAGATGTTATTCTTGGCAACAAATATTCTTCCGTCATAGATTGTCGGTATATCGGGGGTAGAGCCGCGCGCCGCTTCAAAGGCGACCTCCTGGGCGATCGCTTCTTTTTTCGGGTCATGCATTGCAACAACAAACGGGGTCGTTTCTCCGAAAATAAAACCATTCCTGATCTTGTATTTCACAGAGGAGACGTACGTTTCTTCGCCGCTGATCCGCTTTTCATGCCTGATAATAGCAAAGGAGCCATCCCGTCCCTCATAGTGGGCTGTGCCTTTGACCCGTTTTAACGTCATAAGTCCCGCTGCGGATTCGACGGCAAGGGCTTCGGCCGCGCTGAGCGGAGTGGTCGGAGGGTTACGCTCGGTCCAGTATGATTCTGGTATTGGCTGGTCATATGATAGCGCAAATTTTTCATGTAGTGTGGTACATCCGCTGAGTAATACGATAAACAATACGCTCTGCAGAAAAAGTATCGATTTCATGGGACACCTCCGGGTTTGCATTTTCGCTTGACTGCGATCTTGCAAATACAGAGAGCATCTTGTGTACCGATGCCGATATCTCGAAAATTCATTCGAAATATCGGGCAGTTATGTCGTGCTGATGCCGTAGCGCCCGCATGGGGGGGTGCAACGAACCTTTCAGGGCCCCTTTATTCCGTAACGCCGTTTAAAACGGGACAATTTCACGTTTCAGCGCCGGAGAAGGGCATGAAAGAATTGTTGCACCTGCAATATTTGATGCTGTGCTTGGAAATGACAAAGGGGAGGGGTTATTTGTACCTGGGGGGATGGAAAAACCGTTTACGGGAAGTTACAGCACAGGGGGGCCAAAAGCGGGATTTACCAAGCGGGAGCTCAATCAGCTATCTCCATCTGACCTGAAAAAACGCTCCATCCTGCCGAATATTTCACCGGAACCGCCTCTGACAATTTCCGTATCCGGCAGCGAACGGAGGAAGATTCTGCCGTAACTCTTGTTAAGCACGCGCCGGTCGAGGATCAGCACCGCTCCCCGGTCGTCGCGACTCCGGATCAGCCGCCCGAACCCCTGGCGGAACTTGATGACCGCCTGCGGCACCGAAAAATCGCGGAACGGGTCGCCGCCATCGGCCTTGATCTTTTCGGCGCGCGCCTGCTGAACCGGCTCGGTCGGCACCTGGAACGGCAGCCGGGCGATGATCACCAGCCGCAGCGCCTCCCCCTTGACGTCAACACCCTCCCAGAACGAATCGGTGCCGAACAGCACGGCGTTCCCTTCCTTGCGGAACTGCGTCAGCAGGGCATGGCGGCCGGTTTCTCCCTGCTTGAGCGAGGTCAGCCCGAGGCGTGCCAGCGCGGGGGAGAGGGCCTGGTACACCCTGCCCAGCAGGTCATAGGAGGTAAAGAGGATAAAGGCGCCGCCGCGTGAGATCGTCACCGCCTTTAGGATATGCTTTTCCAGCGCCTCCCGGTAGCCGGGCGCCGTCGGTTCCGGCATCTCCTCCGGCACCGCGACAAAGACCTGGCGCGCATAGTCGAACGGCGACGGCAGCTGCAGCTCGGAGAGTCGCTCCTTGGGGAGCAGGCCGAAGCCGGTGCGCTTTTTGAGGTAACCGAACTCCCCTCCCACTGTCAGCGTGGCGGAGGTGACGATGATCGTTTTAAGCCTGTCGAGGACGCTTTCCTTGAGCTGGGCCGAGATGTCGAGCGGTGCGGCGGTCAGCCGGGCCTGGACGCCGCGGCTCCCCCGTTTCGTTTCGATCCAGCGGCAGTACCCTTCGGCCTCGGTCGTGAAGAATAGCAGCGCATCGGCCATGCTCTGCAGCCGCCCCTCGATGCCGCTCGTGTCGAGCAGCTGGTCCGCCAGTTTTTCCTGCAGTTTTTCCGGGAGATCCTTCGAACGCCGCACCAGGGTGCGGAGCGACGAAGTATACTCATTGACGGCATCCGCCAGGGCGTGAAGCCGCTGCCGGCACTCGTTCCAGAAGGGGGTCCGCTCCACCTCGGGGGTGACCCGCAGTTTCTGCTCCCTCCCCGCCTCTCTTCCCGTCCCGTGTTCGACGCTGACCGCCAGCCAGTCCATGGTCTGTTCCGTCATCCCGGCCAGGTCATGGGCCTTGGGGAGCAGGTGGCTTTCCAGCAGTCCCGACAGCTCGGCGTAAAGTCCTTCCTGGGATTCCGGCAGATCCCGGGTGATGCGGGAGGAGATGATTGTCAGAAGTCCGGCCCGCCCCGCTTTTTGCGGCACCAGCCGCTGCAGCTGCTTGAGGATGCCGCTCCGGGCGATCGTCAGCGACAGGTGGCTGGTGGCGACGTCTTCAAGGTGATGCCCCTCATCGAAGATCAGGCGGGTGAAGGGGGGGAGGATCGCGGTGGCATCGTAGCCGGTCTCCTTGCGGAGGACGATATCGGACAGCAGCAGGGCGTGGTTTACGACGAGGACCCGGGCGGCCGATGATTCGCGCCTGGCGCGGTAGAAGAAGCAGCGGCCGAAATGCTTGCAGCGGGAGCGGCCGCACTGGTCGGCTTCGCAACAGACCTCCTCCCAGGTGGTATGGTGCGGTGTGAAGGCCAGGTCGCTGCGGCAGCCGTCCTGGCTGCTGTGGCTCCACTCGACGATGGTGGTCAGCTCTGCGGACGATTCATCCGGAAACAGCGCCGGTTCCGCTTCGGCATGTTCCAGTTTGCGCAGGCAGGCGTAATTGCTGCGTCCCTTGACCAGAGCCGCCTTGAACTCCACGGCACAGTTGCGCGCCAGGAAGGGGAGGTCCTTTTTGATCAGCTGTTCCTGCAGGTTGATCGTGTTGGTGGAAACGACCACCCGCTCATTGTTGCGCACCGCCCAGAGAATGGCCGGGATCAGATACGCCAGGGATTTGCCGGTGCCGGTACCCGCCTCGACCAGCACGACCCGGTCACCGTTGAAGGCCTCGGCGACGGCAAAGGCCATCCGCACCTGTTCGTCCCGCGGCTCATACCCCTTGAGGTGCGCCATCATGCCGTCGGCGGCAAAGACCCTGCCGATCTCCTCCAGGGAGAGAAGCTCCCCCTTTCTTTCGGTATAGGGGGCGACGACCTGGTAACAGCGGCTGCAGTCGTTGTCGATGATGGCGAAGCCGATCCCCTGGTTGCCGCAGACCGAGGCGATGTCCATATCGGCGGATGAGGGGGTCAGGTCGCCGGAGGGGTGGTTGTGGATGACGACGTCGCCGTTTGAGGCACGGGTGATGATGGCCGGCACCGCAACCTTGCTGCCGCGGGCGATGGTCTCCGCTTCGCAGACCACGCCGTCCACGTTGGCGCGGCCGATGAAGAAGACCTCGTTGCCGCCTGAGGCGGCGATCTCGTGGCGCATCAGGGCGCGGCAATCGGAGGTGAATTGAGTTTCCATAGGGTCTGATACCTTAGCACACCGCGCAAAAAAAGGCACCGGGGAAACCGGGTGCCTTTTCCAAAAGCGCTGAAGTAAATGGTAAAAGCTGTCAGTTCAGCAGAAGTCCGACGGCGCCGGCTCCCAGGATAACGAACATCGGGGTGATTTTTGTCCATGTGAAGATCGCAAAGCCGACCGCGAGGATCAGAAGCTCCTTCACCCCCGAGAGTGACGAAACACCCAGATTCCAGGCGGCTGCCGCGACCAGGCCGACCACCGCCGGAAGCAGGCCGGTAAGGGTGCTGCCGATGATATCGATTTTTTTCAGGCGGTGGTAATTGCGCCCGACGGCCAGCATCAGCAGTACGC
>JBAQPK010000270.1:0-4254 GCA_049305715.1 Desulfuromonadaceae bacterium
GCTTTAAACAGCTGGCTATGGCAATCACTGCAGGTGTATGCGGTAAGATGCTTATCATGGTTAAAGCGGGCGTCATCAGAAAAAAGGATCTCCTTGACCGGGTGGCATTTACTACAGGCCGTGACACTGAAAGCGGTTGTGCCGTCATGACACGCTCCGCATGATTTCCCCTTGTCCATTTCGCTCATGGTAAAGCGCCGGGAAGCGGTTCCGGCGGCTATTATCCCGTTATGGCACTGACCGCAGGACAGCTCGTCGCGATGTTTCATATGGCTGAACGCAACAGTCCCGGCATCCTTGACTGTAAAAACCCGGTCCGGAGGGCTGGAAGGGTGACATTTCTCGCAATTTCCGTTTACACCGAAAGCAGTCTTGCCGTCATGACACGTGCCGCACGACTTCCCCTGCTCCATTTGCAGCATCGTATAACGGATACTGCGGCTGCCTCCGATAAAAACGGCGCTGTGGCATTCATCGCATTTAAACATCTTGAGATGATCAACGTGGCTGAACCTGGCGTCAAAAGCCTTGAAACGTATATCCACGACATTCTTATGACATTTCTGGCAATCACCTTTAACGGAAAAAGCGGTTTTCCCGTTGTGACAGGCTCCGCACGATTTCCCCGCTTCCATATCAAGCATGGTATGACTCACACGGTTCGGCCCGGGAATAAAAATCTTATTGTGACATTCAGAACACGCAAATGACATCTCAAGATGGGTATTGTGGCTGAACACCGATCCGCCGGCGAGCGTAATTTCACTGACTTGATGACATTTGACACAATCTCCTGAAACGGAAAACGCGCTCTTGCCGTCGTGGCAGCTGCCGCAGGACTTTCCCTGCTGCATCTGGGACATGGTGACGGCAGGATTACTCCTGTCCGCTTTAAACAGTGCGTCATGACAATCCGTACAGGTAAACATGCCGAGATGTTTGCTGTGCTTGAAGGTCAACGTCCCAAAATCGGGAATGGGCATCGATACGGCATCAACCACGTGACAGACTGTACAGTTACTCAGCTGCGGTGTTTTAGGATTTTCCTTGTTGTGGCACGCCCCGCATGATTTTCCCTTTTCCATTTCAGCCATCGTAACAGTCGGGTTGTTTTTACGGACAATGTGGAAAATTGAATTGTGGCAGGCAGAACAGTTATTTTTCTGGCTCTTGAGGTGGTTTTCATGGCTGAAGGGGATGCTCCCGGCGTTCTTGGTTTTAATATGAATTGTCTGCTTGAAATCCGCAGAAACGACACCGGGGAGGGTGATAACAACAGCCAACAACAATAGATGTAGTAATCGGTTCATTAATAAACACCTTTTAGTACGTTAAAAGTAATGTTCTGCGCTATTAGTACGTTAGAATGAATCCTGCGGCATTTTTGCAGAAATGATTTTGCAAACGAACTTGATACCGTTTATAGGGCCATGCCTGAAATATACCGGAATCAGGAAAACCCGCCCAGTAAAATAATTTCCGATGCAACTCGATCGAGCGGGACACAGCTGTCAACAACACCGGTTGCCACCGCTTCACGCGGCATGCCGTACACGACGGCGGTTTCCTCTGATTCCGCTATAACGCAGCCGCCCTGCTCCTTTATTGCCTGTACCCCCTTGCTGCCGTCGTTGCCCATACCGGTCAAAATTACAGCTGCTACCCTCTTGCGGTAAATACCGGCACACGACTGCAGCATGACGTCAACAGAGGGAACATACCGATCTGATTCTGTTGGTTCAATAATGCGGGCCATCACCTGGCCTCCGCACACTTCAAAAATCATATTTTTCCCCCCAGGGGCAATAAGAACTCTGCCGGGAAGGACAAGGTCACCATCCTCGGCCTCCTTTATGTCAAAGAGTGAGGAGCGATTTAGACGGTCTGCAAAGGCCCTGGTAAAACCGGCCGGCATATGTTGGGAAACAACGATCGCAAAAGGATATTTCTGTTCAAAAGAGGAAAAAATCTGCTGCAGAGCAGGCGGCCCGCCGGTTGAAGTACCGATTGCCACAATATCAATGGCGTGATGCATGCCGCTCCCCGGCCTTCCGGCGGGAACAGGTTCGGTATATCGGCGCTCCGAAAGGGTAATCCCGGAAATTGGGGGGATATATCCGGCCGGCTTCAGTGCAAGAACCTGCAGCACTTTTTTCTGCAGATCTTCATTTATGGAGAGCAGATCGACAGACGCGCTGCTGGATGGTTTCGCCACAAAGTCAAGCGCTCCGAGTTCGAGCGCTCTGAATATCTTGTCCGCACCGCTGAGGGCACTGATAACGATCACCGGCAGTGAAAAGCGGGTTGCCAGGATGCGCAGCAGCGTAAAACCATCCATTTTGGGCATTTCCAGATCCAGAGTTACCAGATCCGGTTTGAGTGCAATAACCTTTTGAATCCCCTCTTCACCGTTTACCGCGTATCCCGCTACTTCAACAGAATCGAGTCCTTCCAGCATACGGGTTATAGTGCGGCGGCTGAATGCTGAATCATCAATAACGACGATCCTGATCTTTTTCACAGGTGGCCTCCGGCTGAAAAACGATCAGGCTTTTGATAAACCATGTCGTTTTTGAAGTGACGGAGCGTAAATCGTGTCGTGATATTCATAAGAGATTCAGAGTGCCCCAGCAGGAGAAAGCCGCCATCATACAGAGCGGAGTGAAATGATTCAATGACGCGTTTTTTGGCTGCCTGGTCAAAGTAGATAATTACATTACGACAAAAAACGAGGTCGAAAATGCCGAGCATGGTCAGGCGACTTGTGTCAAAAAGGTTGAGATGACTGATGGTTACCAACTCCCGGATGGAATCGTTGACTTTATAGCCATCATCGTGCCGATGAAAAAAACGTCGCAGGTCACTCTCTTCAGTCGCACGAAAGGATGATGCGCCATATACGGCCCGGCGCGCCTGCTGCAGTACTTTCTGGCTTATATCAGTGCCGACGATTTCTATTTTCCATCCGGACAGCTCAGGAATGGTACTCAGAAGCATCGCAATGGTGTACGGCTCTTCACCGGTAGAGCACCCCGCGCTCCATATGCGCAGGGAACGGTTCCCGCACGCTGCTTTGCGTTTGATCAGCTCAGGAATTATCTCGTCGGAAAAGGCTTTGAGCTGGAACGATTCCCGAAAAAAGTACGTTTCATTGGTGGTTAGAACATCCATGATATCCATGAGTTCCTGCTCTTTACCCCGGTTATACTTCAAATAGTGATAATAGTCATAAAAAGTGGGGAGAGCCAGGTCTGCCAACCGGCGGAACAGGCGTTTTTCAAGGATGTACTTTGAATCCTGATCAAAATAAATTCCGCAATGCGTGTAGATGCAATCCCGCAAAAGATGGAATTCATCGTCAGACATACTATTAACGTGTGTACCGGAGAAGATCATGAACAACCTAGCTTACGTTGGTAACAATAACGTGATCCAGGGACCTGGCCGCCTGCCGGGCAATTTCCTTATCACTGCTTTGAAGAGCAAGCCGGATGATTTCCCTGGATTCCGGGCTGTTGATTTCCTCGAGAATCTTCAGGATGGTGATCATCAACAACCCCTCCGCTCTGGTATGAATATCTTTAATGATTGCCCATGCCCGGGCCGGTTCAATATTGGAAATGGCCTTTAACACGGCAGACTGCACCCAGACATCCTGGTCATTCAGAGCATGTTCAAGAGCATCAAGTGTCAGCGCATCACGCATATTCCCGAGGGCATCGGCGACGGCGACCCGGACATCCGGATTTTCATCCGCCAGCGCTAATACAAGCATCGATCCCGATGTACCGACACGGCTGGTTCCGATCGCAGAAACAGCCGCTTTGCGAACCTGGGGGTCCTCATCTTTTATGAGCAGCAGCAAACGATCATGTTCACCCAGCGACGCCAGTAAATGTGCGGCAGCTACTCGTTGCTGCGGGGTCTTCGAGGAGCAGAAATGACCGATTTCGGAGAGAATCGCTGCACGGCTGATCATGATAAGCGACTGTAAGCTGGCAACAGCCGCAGCATATACGTATGCATCACTATCGTCAACCAGGGTAATCAGGCCGGGAATCAATGTGACCAGGCCAAGCCTTCCGACCGCCATTGCAGCGGCTTTACGAACCAGCGCGGACGGATCGCGCAACGCGTCCTCAATAACATCATTAAAACCGGAATAACCACACTCGGCAATCAGGATACATATGCCGCTTCGTCCTTTCTCGTCAAGGGTTGAATATCGAGAAATAATTTCATGCAGCGCATCAC
>JBAQPK010000271.1:0-4182 GCA_049305715.1 Desulfuromonadaceae bacterium
GTACGCGATTCGCATCAGCAGGGATGCCGGAACCCTCTTGACCGCGTCGGCGGCGCTCAATCAGACTCTGCAGCTTGTTGACCTCACCCGTATTGCCCAGAGCCTTCTCCACCGCCAGCAGGTTTTCAAACCACTGGAGATGGGCGCGATGAAGCTCCACCGAACGCCTCATCTCTTTCCGGGCCTCCTCCGGCTTCCCCTGCTGATAGAGAGCAGCGCCGAGAAACTGGTGAGCTGCGGCATGGGCAGATCTTGCCTGAAGAATAGTCCGGAAAGCGGTTTCGGCCTCCTGCAGACGTCCGGCCTGCAGATGCCCCATTCCTTCAAGGAAGAGCCCCGCCGCCACCCGCGGCAGCGGCAACGGCTCGGGCATGGGTGGAATTTCGGCCAGCGCCGCCTCAAGCGGTTCCAGGTGCTCTTCGTAGCGCTTCCATTTGGCTTTGGATGTCGTATAGACCGGCTGGCGCACCTGCCAGACACTGGCGGTCTTGACCGCCCGGTCGAGTTCCTGGAAGGAGAGCACGCCATCCTCCCACGGCAGCTCCAGATAATCGATGATCTTGTGCGCCCACCCCTCGACGTCCTCCACCATGAGGTCGTAGTCAACTTCGAGAATCTGGCGGGGAAAGACCTTGTGCCAATGGTTCATCAAGCGCTGGTGGTCCACCAGCTGCTCGCCGATCCAGGAGAGGTCGTAGGCGAACCCCATGCCGCCGAACTTGGCTGCATAATCGACAAAATAGTTGGACATGGCCACATCCCGCGGTTCCCGCTTCAGGTGCAGGATTTTGGCGTTGGGAAAGAGCAGCTTGATCAGGCCGATATGCTCGAAATTGTGGGGGAGCTTGTCAACGATCCGCTCCGCCCCGGGAGCATAGGCCTGCAGCTCTTCGAGGTGCTTTTCGGCAAAGCGGCGCGATTCGTCCTTCCCCAGGTCGTCCACGCACTCCGGGTAACCGCGCCTGGTGCCGAGCTTCATCTCCCAGGCATTTAATTTCTGAATGAATTCAGGGACGATGGAGAGCTCCCCGGCGCCGAACACCTTGCTGTGACTCCCCAGGATCTGCTCCACCAGGGTGGTGCCTGAACGGGGCATGCCGAGGACAAAGGTCGGGATGCGGCTGTCAAGTCCGTAGCCTGTGCGGCTCTTGATAAACTCCGCCGAAAATCTCGTTATCTCCCGCTCAACACGGGCGCGGTGCTGTTCGGGGCGGTACTGGAGGTGCTCCTTGGCCGCCGTATTCGCCTCGGTGGCAAACTGCCACGCCTTGTCGTACTCCTTTTTTTTCTCCCAAGCCGAGGCGAGGGTGAAAAGAAAATGGGACTGCATCGGCCCTTCAAGGCTGGGCCGGTGGGCTGCCAGGGCCATCTGTTCCAGTACCTTCGGGTCGTCCGGCACCTCACGGGCCTGGATCAGCTGGCTCCACCCCTGCAACGGGGCGACCTTTTTCAGCTCTTCGAAGCACGCGGTTGCTTCGTCAACCCGGCCGAGCTGCATCAGCAGGTGGCCGAGTCCGCTCATTGCGGGGACGAACTGGGGCGCCATGGCAAGAGCTTCACGATACGCTGCTTCCGCCCTGGCGTGATCTTCGCCTTCGGCAAGGACATGGGCATGAGCGGCCAGGGCGTAGGCCCGTGGCGGCCCCGTTTTACCGGTGGTCAGCTCCAGTGCCTTGTCCGCTGCTTCGCGGGCACTTTTCTCCCCCAACCTGCGGCTGCTCAGCATCGCCAGACGGGCCCAGAGGCCGGAGTGTTCTGGCTGCTTGTCCAACGCCCGCTTCAGCCAGTGGGCCGCCTCGCCAAAACGCCCACGCACCTGCGCCAGCTCCGCCGCCAGTTCCATCAGCCCGGTGTCGTCGGGGCTCTTCTCCAAAGCCTCACGCAGAAGGTGCCAAGCGTCGTCATGCCGGCCGCGTGCACCCAGCATCTGCACCAGCGTCGGAGTTGCCCCCGGTTCGCCGCTTTCCATCGCCTGGCGCATCAGTCCCTCGGCCTCGTCATGCCTCTCCAGACGTGAAAGAGCCTCCACCCTCGACATCCGGTACAGGCCGGGGTCCTTGTCCGGTAGCGGCCCGGCTTTGTCCAGCGCGGTCAGCGCCTGCTCGGCCTGGCCGGTGGCCAGTTGGGCGCGGGCCAAATTGAGCCAGGCGCCGCCTGATTGGGGGAGAAGATCGGCGGCCTGCTGCAACATTGGCAACGCTTCCTGCATCCGACCGGCCGCCAGCAGACAGGCCCCCAACCGGGCTGCAATCAGCGGATGTTTCTCGTCGGCCTTGCGGGCGCGGGCCAGAAAGGGAATCGCCGCCCCGAGATCGCCCAGCTTGAACCAGGCGCTCCCCACGGCGAGCAAGGCTTCGGGATGATCAAGGTCGATAGGGCTCTTAAAGTCAGCCAGAGCCGCCAGCGCCAGGGCGCGATCGTTCTCCATGGCTGCGGCCAGGGCGTAAAAGGCGCGGGCAGCCGGCTTCAGCTCGGTAAAGACGGCAAGCTTATCCGCCAGTTCCATGGCGCTGCGGTTTTGGCCGGATTGCAGAAGCAACAAGGCGTGCGCAAGGCGCGGGTCGAGGGGTGTGCCGGTGTAGGCGGTCGGGGCTATTTTCATCGATGACTCCTGAATTGAAACATCAAATTCACACCTCGAAACTTACTGAACGGAGACGGGAAATTTATCATGCAAAGGCATAAAGACCACGAAAAAAATATGCATAATTCGCAAAAAACCCGCACCGTTGACCGGTGCGGGTTTCTCAGCCATGGAAGAATGCTGATTGCTACATAGGTCCGCCCCCGCCAATTACATAGGCAACCTGCTGGTAGTGATTATACAGAGGGCCGACATTTACTGCCAGAGTCCCCTCAAAAGGTGCGGTTGCAGTGAACTTCTGATACCAATTGGTCGACCCTCCGACCGTTCGGCTGCTAGTCCACGTAAGATGCCCGGTTTTAAGGGCGTTGCCTTCGACATAGGCGGCAGCAGAATATCCCGAGCCAGAAACACGAACGCCCGAAACACCCTCATAAAATTCTGTCCAACCATGCCATGCCGTGCCTTGATTAGACCGGATCATACTGTCATCACCGAATTTCATCGCACTTAAATCAATCTCGATCCGATCATTCCCGTTGAAGCCGGAGAGGTCAATGGGCATATTCGGGATATCGTTGAAGTGGATGGCGACGTTGTTCGCCCCAAGGTCGGCATTGCCGCCCGCAGCAAAGACCGCTCCGTCGGTTGTCTCCCATTCATCCAGCACGCCGTTGGCATTGGCATCAATGAAGGCACCCTCCTCCTCAACCACCACGTTCACCGGCCAGACGAATTCGACCAGACCGGGGTAGTGGTTGGTATTGAGATTGGCCAGGACCGCGGTGTGGCTCAATGGTGTGGCGTCGAAATAGTCCGGCAGCAGGTTCGCCTGGTTGTTGAGCGCATTGGTTGCATCAGTCCAGTAGGCGATGGCACCATACACCGGAACAACTGCATTACTTGGTGTGTGCGTTGTCCCGGTGTACGTTATCCTGTAAGCATTGGTATAATTATTACTGTTGAAATCAGCAAAAGTGCCTCTTGCCTGTATGACCGTGATGGTGTTTCCCGTAATCGGCGTAGGCGCACCACCGGAAAAGCGGGCCAGTTGGTAATTAACCGAATTAAGTCCGACAGCAAAGTCATTTATCCAGGAATCCTCCATTTCAATTTCGATTTTGTCGTCCGTGCCGAACCCGGTCAGGTTAAGGGCCGTGCCTGGAATATCGTTGAAATGGATGACAACACTGTTGGCCAGGTCCGCATTCCCGCCAGCACCGAAATCGGCCAGCCAGTTTTCGCCGGAGTCGCGCACGCCGTCGCCATCGAAATCAATAACTGCGTCAGCCTGGAAGCCTTCTGGTGTGCCGTTGAAACGATCCGCAACCACATGCACCGTGTCAAGGGGGGTAATCTGAGGGGGAACATTGACGTAATCCACCATCTGCCAGATCGGCATGTCCGTTGGAATTTGCCAGGCCAGCTGCCAACCTGAACTCCAAATGCCATTGTCGCTGGAGAAATTGAGCGCTGACGCTGACCAAGATGATATACTGAGGGATGCATACACCCCTCTAGTAGCATAACCACCCCATGAGGTGACAATTACTTGCTGCATTTGATTGTAATAACCGTTTGAAGAGAGGGCGTTAAAC
>JBAQPK010000272.1:0-1681 GCA_049305715.1 Desulfuromonadaceae bacterium
ATTCAGCTGGTTGTTTGCAAATGTTTTAAGCCCCACTACAACAAGTTCCACCGGCCCGATTGTATCAGATGTTTTGTGTCCGGCAACCGAAGGCAGAGAGAAATCGCCGTTGACGGAGTGGACGGTCAGACCGCGGCTCATGATGGCGTCATAATCCCTTCGCAGAAGAAAATGCACCTCATGCCCACCCCTCTGGAGCAGGGCCCCATAGTACAGCCCGAGTGCACCGGAGCCAATAATCGCAATTTTCATGTCAGTACCTTTCGTGTTTTCGTTCAAGGTCATAAATAACAGATGAGATCCATATAGAACAAGTGAGACATGCAGGTATGATGAGCATTTTTTGCATAAAAATCGATTCTGCAGAAACTGCTGCTTCGTGAGAGGCCGCCCCCTGTCAACGGGACAGTGTCAGGCACGGACCGCCAAGATCAGAGCCGGCAGCCGGTTTCAGACAAAGAGCGGGACGCTGGAACCGAGACCATGGACGACACTGGTGAAGGCATCCCGGTTTTCCAGCTTGTCCCAGCCGAATCGTTCGGCAAACAGGGTCTGGATACGGGGAATCCGTGAGGTGCCTCCGGTCAGAAAAACAGTATCAATCTGCGCGGGGAGAAGTCCGGATCGTGTGACAACGTCATCGATGCAGGAGGCAATCTGCTCTAGATTATCCCTGTTGAGCGATTCAAATTCACCCTTGCCAATCTCCTCGCAGATGCAGAGATCGCGCTCCGTAAAACTGATCATGGCCTGCTCCCGATCTGAAAGCTCGCACTTGGCCTTTTCAATTGCCTGAAACAGGAAAAAACCGAAATTATCGTTGATGATGTTTTCCAGGTGCTCGATAGCCCCGCGGTCATCGGCGGTCGCTTTGATCACCCTGATCAGCTCCCTGGTTGTTCGGGCACGCAGGAGTGGAATGCGGTGCCACTGGCAGAGGGTGTAGACCAGGCTCCTGGGAATATTGGTCCACTGTTCCTTTCCCATGGTCCTGTAGCGGGCATAGCGCCCGAAATGGTGCGCTACCTTATCCCACATGATCTGCGAATCGAACTTGTCCCCGGCCACATAGACACCTCCCAGCGAGAGTACGTCATTGCGCCTGTCGGGGCGGTCAAAAGCACCTCCCTTGACGCGAATGACGGTGAAATCCGAAGTGCCGCCGCCGAAATCGCCGATGAACGCGGTCCGCTCCTGTCCGGCCTGCAGCGTACCTTCAAAGGCCAGCGCCGCCGCAACCGGTTCATACTGAAACCAGATATTCTTGAAGCCCGCCTTGCGGGCTGCCTTTTCGAGGCGTTGCTCGGCGGTGGCATCCTTGGCGGCATCCGTCGAAAACAGCACCGGCCGCCCTAGCACCACGCTTTCCACTGTGGAGCCGACATGCGCCTCACCCCGGGCCTTGAGCTTCCTGAGGATGATAGCCACCAGGTCATCGATTCCATACCGCTTGCCGAACACCTCGGTACTGACGAAGCTTGTGTTCGGCAGAAACGTCTTGACCGACTGCATGAAGCGCCCGGCAGCGCCGTCGCCGACATACTGGCGAATAGCCTCCTGCCCCGCGTAGATCTCGTTTTCTTCGTTGAAATATAGCACCGAGCGCATCAGCTCGCTGCCATCAACGTTAACCACCTCGACCGTTCCGTTCCTGTATACCGAAAGCGCCGAATTGGTTGTA
>JBAQPK010000273.1:0-7588 GCA_049305715.1 Desulfuromonadaceae bacterium
CTTTCACCCTGACCTCTGGATCTGGTTCATCCCCTTTGTCACGCTGGTCATCGTCGGCGCCAGTAACGCCGTCAACCTGACCGACGGCCTGGACGGACTCGCCATCGGACCGGTAGCGATCAATGCCGCCACCTACATGCTCTTCTCCTACATCGCCGGACACGCCACCCTGTCGGCCTACCTGCAGATTCCGCGCGTGGTCGGCGCAGGTGAACTGGCCGTTTTATGCGGCGCCATGGTCGGAGCGGGGCTCGGCTTCCTCTGGTACAACTCATATCCGGCCGAGGTATTCATGGGAGACGTCGGATCGCTTTCCCTGGGGGGAACGCTCGGAACCATCGCGGTGCTGACCAAGCAGGAAATCCTCCTCGTGATCGTCGGCGGCATCTTTGTGGTCGAGGCACTGTCGGTCATCTTCCAGGTCGGATCGTACAAGTACCGCGGCAAGCGAATCTTCCGCATGGCTCCCATCCATCACCACTTCGAATTGAAGGGAGTGGCTGAGCCGAAGATCATCGTTCGCTTCTGGATCATCAGCATCATTCTGGCGCTGGTGGCGATTTCAACATTGAAAATGAGGTAAGGATTCCCATGGAGTGTCGCAACAAAAACATCCTCGTCGTCGGCCTCGCCAAAACCGGCGTCGCCTGTGCCCGCTTCCTGGCATCGAAGGGAGCGCGGGTAACCGTTACCGACATGCGGAGCGAGACGGCGCTGGCGGAGCAGCTGGCGGAACTGGCCGGGTATGATATCGTCCGGGAACTGGAACGGCATGACGAGGCGACGTTCCTGGCCAGCGACTTGATCGTGGTATCTCCGGGCGTGCCGATGGATCTGCCGCAGCTGGTCGCGGCAAAGCTGGCCGGACGGGAGATCATCAGCGAGATCGAGCTGGCGGGGCGTTTCATCGACGTTCCGATCGCGGCGATCACCGGCACCAACGGCAAGACAACGACCACCACAATTCTGGGAGCTATCTTCAAACATAACGGCTATCATCCCTTTGTCGGCGGCAACATCGGCACCCCGCTGATCGAACTGGCGGAATCGCCCGGAATCGTCGATCAGGTCGTGGCCGAGATCAGTTCATTCCAGCTGGAGTGGATCACCTCGTTCCGTCCTGCCGTGGCGGCACTGTTGAACCTGAGCGAGGACCACCTCGATCGTTACCCTGATTATCAGTCCTACATTGATGCCAAGCTGCGCATTTTCGAAAACCAGACCGAAGATGATTTTGCCGTGGTCAACCGGGATGATCCGCTAGTCTGGCAGCACGCCCAAGGGCGCAAGGCGGCCCTGTTCCCCTTCAGCCGGAAATTCGAGCTGGAAGAGGGTATTTTCTACCGGGACGGGGTCATTACCTACCGTCATGACGGCCGCGAGGAATGTTTCCCCACCGCCGCGATCCGGCTGCAGGGGGTGCACAATCTGGAAAATATCATGGCCGCCGTGGCATGCGCCCTGCTGCTCGGCTGCCGGCCCGATGAGACATTCGAGACGATCCTCTGCTTTGAGTCGCTGCACCACCGCATGGAATTTGTCCGCGAGGTGAACGGCGTCAGTTACTACGAAGACAGCAAGGCTACCAACGTCGGAAGTGTCGAAAAAGCGCTGGAAAGCTTCAACAATATCACCCTCATCGCCGGCGGCAAGGACAAGGGTGGCTCGTACGCACCGCTGGCGCCGCTGGTGCGGGAGCGGGTGCGGCACCTGGTACTGATCGGCGAAGCGGCCGAGAGGATGGAACAGGAGCTGGGGAGTCTGACCGACACCCGCCGTGCGGCAACCCTGGAAGAGGCGGTGCAGATCTCCGCGGAGATAACTATTGCGGGGGGAGTTGTGCTGATGTCGCCGGCCTGTTCAAGCTTCGATATGTTCCGTGATTATGAAGAGCGGGCGCAACGCTTTATTGCAGCGGTAAAGGCACTGTAGATGCTCAAAAAACTGGAAGAATATGATCTGGTGATCATGCTGATGGCCATTGCACTGACCTGCTTCGGGGTGGTAATGGTCTATTCGGCATCTTCCATCATGGCTGCCAAACGATTTCACGACGGCTTCTTCTTTCTCAAACGGCAGGGGTTGTTCGCCCTGCTCGGCTTTGGCATCATGCTGGGAACCATGCAGATCAACTACCAGTTCTGGCGCAAGCTCGCCGCCCCGATCCTGCTCGGATGCATCGCCCTCCTGGTGCTGGTGCTGATCCCCGGCATAGGCGGCAGCGCCGGCGGGGCTTCGCGCTGGATCAGGCTGCCCGGCTTCAATCTTCAGCCCTCGGAGGTCGCCAAGATCGCCCTGATCATGTACATGGCCTATTCGCTGGACAGGAAACAGGACAAGATCAAGCAGCTCGGGCCCGGTTTTGTTTCATACATGCTGATCCTGGTCGTCATGCTGGGGCTGCTGCTCAAACAGCCGGACATGGGATCGGCCCTGACCCTGGCGGCGGTTGCGATCATCATGCTCTTTGCCGCCGGAACGCGGCTGGTCTTCATTATTTCGATATTTCTGATGTCGATGCCGTTCCTCTACTTTCTGGTAATGAATGTCGCCTACCGCAAGCGGCGCATTCTGGCGTTTCTCGACCCGTGGCAGGACCCGCAGAACAGCGGCTTCCAGATCATCCAGTCCTGGCTGGCCCTCGGAACGGGGGGGCTTTTCGGACAGGGACTGGGCGAAGGAAAACAGAAACTTTTTTATCTGCCGGAGGCGCACACCGACTTCATCCTGTCGGTTGTCGGCGAAGAACTCGGTTTCCTCGGTGTGGTCGTCATCATCGGCATGTTCTTTCTGCTGGTGCAGCGGGCGATGCGTATCGCCGTTGCCGCTCCGGACACATTCGGCCGGTTCCTGGCACTCGGAATTGCCGTGCTGTTCGGGATTGAGGCTACGGTCAACATGGGGGTCGTAACCGGGCTGCTCCCGACCAAGGGGCTGGCGCTCCCCTTTATCAGCTACGGCGGAAGCTCCCTGCTGATCAGCCTGTTTGCGGTCGGTATCCTGCTCAATATTTCATCGGGACTGAAGATATCCTCCATCAGCCTCAAGGAGGAAAAATGAAGCTGATCATTGCCGGTGGCGGCACCGGCGGGCATCTCTTCCCCGGCATCGCCGTCGCCGAAGAGTTTCTGGCGCGCGACCCGACCAACCGGGTACTGTTTGTCGGCACGGAGCGCGGCATTGAGGCGCGGGCCGTGCCGGCGGCCGGGTACCCCCTGGAGCTGATTTCAGCTGCCGGGATTCGCGGCAAGGGGACTCTCAGCCAGATCAAGGGTTCGGCCATGATGGTATACGGCTACGCCCAGTCGCGGAAAATACTGAAGCGTTTCCGCCCGGATTTTGTTCTTGGCGTGGGGGGCTACGCCTCTCTGCCGATGGTGCTTGCTGCCCGCGGCATGGGGATACCCCGCTTCATCCACGAGCAGAACGCCATCCCCGGACTGACAAACCGCCTGCTGGCCAGATTCGCCAGCACTGTTTTCATCACGCTGGATGAATCTGCCCGCTATTTTCCAGCCGCGACAACCATGCTGACCGGCAACCCGCTCAGGCGGCAGATTCTGAATATGGTGGAGAAGCAAAATCTCCCCTTTGACAAAGGGGGGTGCGAAGCAGAGCTCGCGGGAGGATTTCGGCTGTTCATTTTCGGCGGCAGCCAGGGTGCCCACGCCATCAACGCCGCCATGATCGGGGCGCTCTCCTCTTTGAAGGAGAGCCGGGTCAGGCTGGCGATTACCCACCAGACGGGCGAGCGGGAGCATGCCGATGTTGCGGCGGCATACCGCGCAGCCGGGGTCGAGGCGCTGGTGACCCCCTTCATCAGCGACATGGCGGCGGAATATGCGAAGGCCGACCTGATCATCTGCCGGGCCGGCGCCACAACCATCGCCGAAGTAACCGCCTGCGGCAAGGCCTGCCTGTTCATCCCGTTCCCGCATGCAGTCGATGATCACCAGAGGCGCAACGCCGAGGCGCTGCTCAAGAAGGACGCCTGTTTCATGATGCTGGAGCGGGAATTATCGGGTGAATCTCTGGCCAGAACCATTGTCACACTGGCAAAAGATCCCGATCTTGTACTACGAACCGGCGATGCGGCCCACAGCCTGGCGAAACTGGATGCAGCCAGGATTATTGTCGACCAGATGACAAAAAAAACAGGTTAAGATTAAGGTTGAGGATAAGACTTTCCTCAATCTCAATCTGGTACTGAGACCAAAGGGAGCAACATGTACGGAAAAATCGATAAAATACACTTCGTCGGCATCGGCGGCATCGGCATGAGCGGTATCGCTGAAGTCCTCCTCAACCTGGGATACAAGGTTTCCGGTTCCGATCTGCGCGGTTCCGACATCACCGAGCGGCTGGCCGGACTGGGTGCCGAAATCGGCATCGGCCACAGCGCCGAAAACCTGAAGAATGTCGATGTGGTGGTGATATCCTCCGCCGTGCATGATGACAACCCCGAGGTGATCGAAGCCAAGAAGCTGCATGTCCCGGTCATCCCGCGCGCGGAAATGCTGGCCGAGCTGATGCGGATGAAATACGGCATCGCCATCGCCGGCACTCACGGAAAGACAACCACCACCTCCATGGCCGCCGCAATCCTGGGGCACGCCGGGATCGATCCGACTGTCGTCATCGGCGGCAAACTGAATGCCATCGGCACCAACGCCCAGATCGGACAGGGTAAATTCCTCCTCGCCGAGGCGGACGAATCGGATGGTTCCTTCCTCCTCCTTTCGCCGACAATCGCCGTCGTAACCAATATCGACGCCGACCATCTCGATCATTATTCCGGAATAGAGGAAATCAAGGACACGTTTGTCGAATTCATCAACAAAGTCCCTTTTTACGGGCTTGCGGTCCTTTGCCTCGATGACAGGAACATCCGTGAAATTCTGCCGCGGGTCAAAAAACGGTACATGACCTACGGGCTCTCGGCGCAGGCCGATATCCGTGCCACCCATATCAGGCATGACGGCTTCATGACGTCTTTTGTCGCCTACTTCAAGGGGTACCGTCTGGGGGACATCTCCTTCCCCATGCCGGGGCCGCATAACGTCCTGAACGCGATGGCCTGTATCGCCGTGGCCCTTGAACTCGATATACCGTTCAACGCCATCCAGGAAGGGTTCGCAACGTTCAGCGGCGTCGGACGACGCTTCACCGTCAAGGGAGAGCCGAAGGGTGTTATGGTCGTTGACGACTACGGCCATCATCCTGCCGAAATCAAGGCGACTCTGGCAGCGGCCCGGGAGGGGTGGCCGGAGCGGCGCATTGTGGCCGCTTTCCAGCCGCACCGCTACAGCCGCACCCACGAGCTGTTCAAAGATTTTGTGACAGCCTTCTATGATGCCGATGTGCTGATAGTGACCGACGTGTATGCCGCGGGCGAACAGCCGATCGAAGGCGCATCTGCCGAACGGCTTGCCGCCGAGATCCTCCGCCACGGCCAGAAGGATGTGACCTGGATCGCCAATCGTGAGCTGATTCCCGAGCATCTGGCCGGTATCGTCCGCGAAGGTGACATAGTTATTACACTCGGGGCCGGAAATATCTGGCAGCAGGGGGAAGCGCTGGTCCGCCTGATAGGGGAAGAACACTGAAGACTGATGCGCCGGACATACGCGGGCAGCTGCGACGGAGTGAACCGATGTGCCTCCATACCTCGCTCAAGGTAGGAGGTCCCGCCGACCTGTACGCAATTCCGGAAGATGCGGACGATCTCCGCAATCTGCTGAAGTGGCTGGGCGAGCAGGATATCCCGTGGATGCCGGTCGGCAGAGGGTACAACCTGCTGGTGCGTGACAAGGGGATTCGCGGAGCGGTCATCTCGCTGGAACGGTTCGACCGGATCACCGCGACCGGAGGATCACTGATTACCGCGGAGGCCGGCGCCGAGAATCTGGCGGTGGTGCGTTTCGCCCAGAAACTGGGGCTCGGAGGCATCGGATTCATCTCCGGCATTCCGGGCACGATCGGCGGGGCGATAAAAATGAATGCCGGTGCGTATGGCGAGGGGCTCTTGGAGCGGACCGATCACCTGACCTTGCTGCGGGGAGGCAGAGTCGCCGATTTCCGCATGGAAGAGCTCGATTACGGGTACCGCCACCTGAAACTGGACGATGGCGATATCGTGCTGGCTGCAACTTTCAGGCTGGACGATCGCGAGGCGCATCATACCGAGGAGGAGATCCGCAGGGACCTGGAACTGCGGCGGTCGAAGCATAACGTCGGACACCCCAGCGCCGGGTCGTTTTTCAAAAACCCGCAGGGTCAGGCCGCCTGGAGGTTGATCGACGCGGCCGGAATGCGCGGCGCACGGGTCGGCGGCGCCCAGGTTTCAGAGGTGCACAGCAATTTCCTCGTCAACACCGGAGGCGCGACCGCGGCGGATTTCCTGGCTCTGGCGGCGCTTGTGATCAATGCGGTATGTGAGACATCCGGGGTGACCCTGGAGGAAGAAGTACGGATAGTGGGAGAAGTGTAATATTTACTGATGACGGCACCCATTAGCAAGTTAGAATCTATCTTCTGAGGTTTTACAGGAGATAGATTCGTGAACGCCCTATCCTGTTTATAAGGGCAGAGAGGTTGCAGGAATGATGAAATCAAAAAAAATCGGCGTACTGTACGGCGGTCTCTCAGCCGAGCGGGAGGTCTCCCTGAAAAGCGGCGCCGCGGTCCACCAGGCGCTTGTTGCGCAGGGGTACAACGCG
The DNA here is from genome assembly GCA_049305715.1 of Desulfuromonadaceae bacterium. Taxonomy (GTDB): domain Bacteria; phylum Desulfobacterota; class Desulfuromonadia; order Geobacterales; family Pseudopelobacteraceae; genus JACRCG01. The sequence continues at coordinate 6,720 of JBAQPK010000273.1, forward strand.
GTGGCCATCGATGTCGGACGTGACCTGGCCGATGTCCTGAAGCGTGAAGGGATCGAAGTGGCCTTCATCGCCCTCCATGGCCGCTACGGTGAAGACGGCTGCGTACAGGGGCTGCTGGAGCTGCAGCAGATTCCCTACACCGGCTCCGGCGTACTTGCCAGCGCGCTGGCGATGCACAAGCTGTACAGCAAGCAGGCCTTCGCCGCCAGCGGTATCCTGACAGCACCCTTCCGTTGTTACCGGCGCGGTGAAACCGTGGTGTTGAATGAGCTGCCGTTCGCCCTGCCGCTGGTTGTCAAGCCGGTGCAGGAAGGCTCCTCAGTCGGCGTCTCGATTGTCAGGGAAGAGTCCCAACTGGCACAGGCGCTTGAACTGGCTTTTCACCATGATGACGAGATACTGGTGGAGCAGTATATCAAGGGGCAGGAGGTACAGATCGGCATTCTGGACGACCGCCCTGTCGGTGCCATCGAGATCGTTCCCAAAAATGAATTTTACGACTTTGAAGCAAAATACACCGACGGCATGGCCGAACATGTGTTCCCGGCACGGCTGGAACCGGGGTTGTATGAAAAAGCCCAGCAGGTCGGCCTGGCGGCCCACCGCGCTCTCGGCTGCAAAGGGTACAGCCGTGTAGATCTGCTGGTGACACCGGCCGGCGATTGCTATGTACTGGAAGTCAACACCCTTCCGGGGATGACGGCGCTCTCGCTTCTGCCGGAAATCGCCGCAAAAGGGGCCGGCCTGCAGTTCGGGGCGCTTGTGACCCGTATTATAGAATCAGCTTCGCTTTCAATAAAGGCACACTAACGAGTGAGAGACTTCGCAAATTCATCATACCAGCGCAGGAAAGTGGCGCCCAACAAGAT